>JBOFEH010000048.1:0-3205 GCA_051647765.1 Cellulosilyticaceae bacterium
CTCAAAAATCTTGGCGAGTACCTCTACTTGCTCCTTTGGTGCAATCTGAAGCGAAGACTCAATCCAAAAGCCTGTAAGTGCCCTATTACTATTATTCTTGTTCAACACACCTTCCCAGTCTGAGATATCACCATTGCCATAGCCTAGCCCATCCACACTCGCCTGCATCTTCTCTGGCCCTAGCTCATTGATTAACTGTCTAAAATACCACACACATGAGTTTTTAAAAGCCCCCTCTAACTCTTGATCCTCATTCCACGCTTTGTTCCAAAAATACTCGCCACTCCATGCTCTCATGGAATCCTCCGGGGAGATGATCCCGTTTTCCAAAGCCGTCAAGGTCGCTACGATCTTGAAAGTGGAACAAGGAGAGCACCGCTCACTCGCACTTTCTTCATTATAAATACGGTACTCACCCAAAGACGGCGTATAAAACACCGCACTCCCTTCATGCCCCGCAAAATACTGGCTATAATCTTCCACAACAACTACGGGCTCTAGACTTTCCTCAGTCTCCTGCTTCACCTCCAAGTCAACCACGCCCTCTTGTACTGGCTCCTGCACTTCTGGAACCGGTAGCACCTCTTGGCGGCTACATCCTATCACTAAAGTACCTAGCAAAATAGCACCTAGCATACTTGCTTTTTTCTTATGCAACATCAATCTACTCTCCTTTTTTGCAAACGGATGCAATCCCTTACATGAGTAAGGGACTGTATCCTGTTATCATACCATATTATCATCCTTTGCTGGTAAGCAGCATCATGTCATCTGATATCTTTTGAAGATATATTTTGGTGCATCATTCTCCATCAACAGCTGCTTCATCAGCTTCAACATGTATTCTTCAACGCTACTATTGGTGATAGGTGTGAGCTGCTGAGGGTCACTTTCGAGATCAAATAAAAGGTTGCCATATTCCTCAAAATTGATCGTTGTCCATGGCGTCGTTTCAAAAGCCATCAGGGGATACCCTTTGGTAAAGTTAAAAGGTGGTGCAAGTTGCATTGTCTGAAACTCTTTTTGAGAAAAAGTTTTCTTCATATGATTGGGCTGTAAGGTATAGTTTTTGACAGTTACCTGCTCATCCATAGGCTTTCGCATATACACATACTTTCCATCCGTCACACAAATATGACACCCATGTATTCCAAAAAGACAACCTTCTCTATGCTGATCTGCTGTACGAAGCAGGCTCCTGCCCAACATGTGCTCTCCACTCGCAATCCCATGCATCTCCAAAATCGTAGGCGCAAGGTCTATTGTCTGTGTTAAATCCGTACACCTTTCCCCCTTATCATTTGCCTCGGGGTGCCATATCATCAAAGGAATCTGTGCGACCTCATTGTAAGGCGGCTGCACTGTTTTGGCCCACCATCCATGCTCTCCCAATAGATACCCATGATCCGTTGTCACAATTAATGCAGTATCCTCCCACATCTGATAGCGATCCATCCGATCTAGAATCTGCCCCAGATAGTCATCACAAGCGCTGATCAATGATGCGTATTCTTTTCGGCACTTAGCAACTGTCTCTTCGTCCTCTTTTACCTTCCCATAAGTCGGCCAATCATACCACTCTCTATCTGCTTCGACAAGAAATGGCTCCTTATATTTTGCCTCACAGAAAAAGGGTTCGTGCGGATCAAATGACTCGATTTGCAAAAACCAATCGTCCTTATGATAGTTGGCATCGATGAATTCTATGCCCTTTCCAAATACGCGTTCGATCGGGTACTGATTCGTTTCTTTGATATACTTTCTGTTCACGATATCCTGCGCCCTATAGAGCCCTCTCATCCCCCACAACATAGCCGTATCTGGCTTATCAAGACTTGGTACCCAAGGATCTCCCTCTTGTCCTCTTACAATCTCCCAGCTATCGTATTTGGTATGATAGTTGGCGCCACCTTCTTCCCAATAATGGGTATGATCACTGATCAGATGGGTATATACACCGGCCTGCCTTAACATCATGACCATGCTCTCATCATAAGGTTCTAACGGTCCCCACGAACGATGCAGAAAATTAACTCTTCCAGTATGTAAGTCTCTTCTCGCAGGCATACATGGCAGACTGCCAACATAGTGCCGATCATATACCTTTGAACGCGCGGCAAGCCGTGCAAAAGCTGGCGTCTGAATCCAATCACACCCGTAGGGCTCTAGCATCCTTTTATTCAGCGAGTCAAACAATACAACGATTGTTTTCATTTTTCATCACCTCTCCCCAAGTACAGCTTTTATCATTTTTCACATAAAAATAGCTTAAAGTCATTATATACTTCAAGCTATTTTACGTCTATATTTAATTAAATTTTCAGATAATATCTTATCTATACATCTGGTCTAATAGCGCTGTGATTTTCTCAGATGGTACTTGCGCTTCACCCCTATAATCTCGGAGCAAAATTTCAACAGGTATGATCCCTTGATTCATCACTTCTTCTTGCCAGCCTTCGCGCTCTTGCCGCTCTAATAAGACACCAGCAAAACCTCCTAATGGATAACTATCTCTTAGAAAATCCTTGGCTAAATAAGTTCTCTCATCTATTTCATAGTCTAGCGCAACCAATTTGCGATAGCCTTCTTCAATCACGGCCTTGCGTGCATCCATCCCATATGCACTCCGCACATTGAGTGCCATATCAAAATACCTTGCTGTGCCTTCTAAGACATCACTTTCTCTAGCACTTTTATAAACGTCTGGATAGCGCGTCTTATAGTCATCCCACCACCATTTGGCTGCATTTAAGTAAGTGTCTTCCTTTTCTGGCTCTAGAATCGCCTGTCTCAGGTTATGAATCACTTCTAGACGGGCTTGTCTGATGGCATAAACATCTGGTAATGCTTGATAATCTTCTATTTGATTATCCAATAGGAATTGTCTGGTTCCCTTCCATTTTGTCTGCTTATTATGAAATTCCTCATGTGAGACAATCATAAAATAGCGTGTATTATCCGGTAAGCTTTTATACTCACTTCTGTTTTGAATGCCCTCTTCCTCTATATAATCTTCTGCTAGTGTCAGACTCATTGTTGGTATACCATTTAACTTATTATTTCCTGACTTAAAGAAAGGGCTCCCTTCTGACTTTTCATAGAAGAGAGCTACTTCTTCGGATGGCATTTGCTGAACCTTGCGTGCACTATCAATCAAATACGCATACTCGGCATAGCCCTGATCAGTTGTCATCATGACCAA
>JBOFEH010000049.1:0-15536 GCA_051647765.1 Cellulosilyticaceae bacterium
ATTTCACCTATGACATAGCATTTTTCTATGCTACTATTGGCACTTATTTTGCCTACAATACCGCCTACATACTGCCTTCCTCTTATCATACAGTCCACAACACCTAGGTTTTTGATTTGACTGGCTTCCACCACCCCAAATACCCCTAAGTAGTCTTTCATACTCTGTTCAATTTTAAGGTGTGTGAGTATATGCCCCTCGCCATCAAAACTCCCTCTGAACGGATAAGTATCTGTTCCTATAGGTATCCAATTTCTATCAGGCAACACAAGGTCTGCCTTTAACTGAATATAGAGTTTTTGATCTTTGGCATCCCCACTATTAACACTATCACGTAATGCTTCTATATCTACTACAGAATAGATTAAATAAGGCTCTATCGCTGTTCCACTTCCATTCATAATCGTTACCTACCTCTTCTTATTTTTACAAGCTTTAGAAATCTTTGGTTATAATCATTATATGGATAGGTAGCGATTGAGTGAGTATGTTTTATTGAATTTCATCTTTAATAACGTCAATAATTGACTCTTTTTGTATTTTCCTAGACAAAAGATACGTTATGCTAAAAATAATGCCTGCCATGATGATACTTCCTCTTATAAATACACCATAAGGAAATACCTTGACAATATTGACCCATGATAATCTGGCCATAGAGAGCATAAACACACCAAATGCCACTAAAAGTGGTACACTATAGAGAATAGGTTTGAGACTATAAAAAAGACACTCTAGCACCAACATTTTCTTAAGCCCTTTAGGCGATAGCCCTGTGCTCTTTAGCATGGCAAATTCTTTTCGGCGCATATGCATTTGGTTGCTTAGTGTACTATAAATATTCACCACACCGATTAATGTCATAAAGCCAACGCCTATCCCTACCATGAGTATAACGAGTTCATAGCTTTTTCGTTGTCCCTCTATTGATGAGATCTTGTCCCATATTCTAAAGTTAGCTTTATTCTTGTGCTTTTGATAAATAGACTCAATTTGCTCTTTGACAATAGGAATGTCCTCTTCTGCCATATCTAAATAACTTGTATCACGGTTATAGCGTTGTTGATTAATCTCTGAAAAATTGGAGATGAGCTTATAAGACATAGACTCAGGTATAATCAGTATGATGCGGTAATAATCATAATACCTCCCATGATCAATAATCTGATCGGTTACATAGCCAATCTCTGCGTCAAATACATAGGGGCTCATCCCCTCTTCTTGTTCCTGTCTCCCTAAATCTTCTCTCACCGTGAGTCTGTGACCTACCTGCCAGTCAAACAGCGGTACACTCTCTAGTTCCTCTCTCAGCGCCCTATCATTATAGGTCACTTGATTATACAGTATCCCCTTCACACCTTCAGTATCCTTGAACACCTCTGGATTGGCACCAATACGTTTGCAATAGGCTTCAAAGGATGCATCATCAATGGCGAGAATTTCCAAGGCAAAATCATATTTGCCCTCTTCTAGAGGTACCTCTTCTTCTAAATACTGCGTTCCTTTGATGCGAAGTACTTCTGATAATTCGTCAGGTCTCACCGCCACCAAGCCATAGAGATTCCCTTTTTGTCTTTGGACTTTTTGTACTTGCTCAATGGCTCTAACCTCTCGGTCTAGACGCTCGAATTCCTCTTGGGATACATCATTTAAATACAGCTTCATCTCATAGTTTGCAAAATCCTCGCCATAATTCATAGAGAGATTCCATATGTTGAAATAGAGTACGCCTCCCATCAAAATCACAAAGCTTAGTGTGAGTGAAATATAAGCGGCTCTAAACCCTTTACGATGAGCACTATGGGACTTAAGGGCTAATGTCCCTTCATAGCCTAGCACCCTTGCTATCCATGTTCCAAACAAAGTCTCTTTGAACCGCTCTACCTTATAGTCACTCTGCTTGATTGCCACAATAGGTGATAGCCTTGCCACCTTCCTCGCTGGGAAATACGCCGAAACCAGGACCACAGCTAAGGTGGCTAAGACAATCCCCAAAACAACCAGAGGTGACACATATACACCGACTCTGCCTTCCATTTCTAAGGTCTCATAAGTCTTATTCAAATACCCAAAAATAATCTGAATCACACCATAGCCACCTACAAGTCCAAAAGGTATGCCTATCGCAGACAATAACACCCCTTCAAATAGTACAGAATGTCTGATTTGCTTAGGCGAGGCACCTATACTCTTAAGTAGCCCTAAATATTTGATCCGCGACTTAGCAGATACTGCAAAAGTATGATAAATAATAAAGATAAAGAAACATCCTATAGCTATCCCTGCAACTACATAGATGGTCATCATACTCAAAAATTGGTCTGTCACACCATGTTCAAAGACACCGTAGGTTTCTAATAATCCCGTATAATATCTTACTGGATAATTCCCTTGACGATCTGACATCAGTCCAATATTGGCCGCCATTTGAGGCATCAGCTCATAAGTCTTTCTCGGATTCTTAAATTTCATATTCATGATGTAGGTACGATTCTCCAAGATTTCATCACTATACCCTATACTGATATAAGATGGCCTATCGCTAAACTCATGGGATGCATCTAATATCCCTACTATTTCATAGACCCGTTCACCGCTTATGGGCTCAAAGGTTTCTCCTTCTTTTAGAGGGTCTCTCACATCTATTTCCGCCCCTTCTAAAAGGCGCTTACCTTCTGCTACAACCAGCTGACTTCCTACTGTATAGTTGGGATTATCCTTAAAGAAGTCCTCACTAATAGCGATTTCACCTGATTTCTCTGGTAGCATCCCTACAGTTGCCATCTCTTCCCACCCCATGCCATTTCTATAATCATAGTTTAGATCTATATGTGAAAAATAAGGTCTCCCTTGCGTTTCTTGGGGTCTTAAAGCATAAAAGTCTGTCTTGATATATGTCCTCTCAACGTGTGGATTCTCCTTGACATAAGCCACTTGCCGAGGTGTAATATCTACTGCAAAAGCGCCATGCCAGTCTCCACTACTTTCAATATACATGGTTGTATTACTCCTACTCCATGAATAGGCCCCAAATAGCAAAGCCCCAATAAATAAAGTAGCTATAAAAATCGCAAAACATGTGAAGAACGCATGCTTCTTATTTTTTTTGAGATGAGTCAGGGTGAATCGGCTCATGATCTGCATGGTTGATTCACCTCATCTGATACGATTTTTCCATCCTCAATCTTAATAATCCTCTCAGCTTCTAATGCCAGCTGCTCATCATGGGTAATCATAATAATAGTCTGTTTATATTTTTTGTGAGACATCTTTAAGAGCTCAATAATATCTCTTGAATTCTTACGGTCAAGATTTCCCGTCGGCTCATCAGCTAATACAATAGCGGGATTGTATATGAGCGCACGCCCTATGGCAACACGCTGTTGCTGACCACCTGATAGCTCACTTGGCAAATGTTGCAGCCTCTCTTTTAGGCCCAGTATCTCTACCACTTCCGCAAAAAATGACTCATCAACCTGCTTCCCATCCAGTAATATAGGTAGCAAAATATTCTCCCTCACATTAAGTGTGGGTACCAAATTAAAGAATTGATAAATAAGCCCCACTTTACGTCTACGGAATATGGCCATTTTATTGTCTCCTAGCTTGGATATATCCACACCATCTACAATGATATTGCCATAAGTGGCTGTATCCACACCACCAATCATATGAAGTAATGTAGATTTGCCTGAACCACTCGACCCTACAATCGCTACAAACTCACCTTTTTGGATGGATAAGTTTATCTGATCTAAGGCTCTTACTTCCATATCCCCTTTGCCATAATACTTACAAAGTCCTTCTATTTTCAAAATTTCCATTATAACCACTCCTTCTCTCTTGTTATCATCTTATTTTAAAAAACTAAAATGACATTAAAGTGACAAAGAGTCATATAGCTTGATATGAAACACCGCTCCCTGCTCCGTATTTCTGGCCTTCACCTCTCCCTCATGTTTTTCAATAATAGTTTGTGCCATAGCTAGCCCTATACCAATACTTTCTTTGGAAGCATTTTTGCCTTTATAAAATCTTGTAAAAACATGTCCTATATCTTCCTCACATATACCAGGCCCCTCATCTTGAACTAAAATCTCTGTGTAGATAGGATTTTGCTGCCAAGTAATTGTGAGTTTTCCCCCTACAGGGCTATGCTGCATGGCGTTATAAATAATATTATGAAGTGCTTCATAAAACCACTCTTTATCGACGCTAATTTCCTGCTCACTATTTCCTTTCTGCACAATCCTAATTTGCTTTTGACTAGCATTTGCCTCTAGCATATCTAATACTTCTTCAACCAATACGCCTATTGGCACCTTTTGCATTTTAAACTGAACTGTTCCTGAGTCTAATTTTGCCAGTTTCAATAATATACTCACCAGACTCCCTAATCTTTCGATTTGCTTATTAATCTGCTGAATAAAAAGTTGATTCTGATCATCTGTCTCTGCATCTAACAATAGCTCTGTCATAATGCCCATAGAGGTGAGCGGCGTCTTGAGCTGATGACTAATATCTGCAAGACTTCTTGCGAGATGGCATTTTTCTTGCTCTTGTTTTTCCTTGGCCTCTCTTAAGGCCAAGGTTGTCTTGTAAATTTCATCCTCAAACACAGAAAACTTGCCCTCTCCTACACCGTCTATATTGAGGCTATAGTTACCTCTTGTCATCTCTTTGAGATAGCCTTGCAAATGGTCCAGTCTACTCTTTAGCCAACGGTATATCCCATAAGTTACGATGGCTCCAATCCCAAAGAGCACCCCAACACATACTATATTTGCCTTCATCAGACTTACAAACCCTACTCTACTGTGGTTTAGCTCTAGGAATTTTTCTTCATAGCCATAGCGGCTTAGTATGTCCCTGCCTCTAGCCACATCTTCCACATCCACCTGTTTGAGGCTCTTTGCCATTACCACGTCACTGTCTGGATATACCTGGCTCATACTCCCTACCAGGCCTTGGATTTGCTCCTGATGTATACGGTCTGCTATGCCATAGCCTACATAGCTTGTGAGGATACTTAGCCCCAGCATCATGATTAAAATCGCAAAACCTATTCCTATGCATTTCAATCTTTTACTCATCTCACGCCTCCATTCGGTAGCCTATCCCTCGTATAGTGTGAATCCATTTTTCTGTGGGCTCTTCTATTTTTTCTCTCAAGCGTTTCATCATCACTGTCAGAGTATTATCATTTACAAACTCACCATCTACTCCCCACAAATAGTCTAAGATACGTTCTCTTGATACCGTACACCCTTGGTTCTCCATCAGCAATAAGAGTAGCTTGTACTCATTTTTGGTTAGGAGGATTTCTTGGTCTTCTTTGTAGACTCTGCCCTGCTCTTTGTCTAGCCTCATCGTGCGACACTCTAAAAATGGAGAGGCTTGTTTTTGACTTCTCCTAAGCACCGCTTGGACTCTTGATAGAAGCACTCCCATCCTAAAAGGTTTTGTAATATAATCATCTGCACCCATATCCAACCCTCTAATGATATCCGCTTCCTCATCTCTCACCGTCAAAAATATAATAGGCACTTTGCTCACTTCTAAAGCTTCCCTACAAAACTGATAGCCTATACCGTCTGGGAGATTAAGATCTAATAAAACAAGATGCACTTCTTCATTAAAGTATGCTCTTGCCTCAGCTAATGAACCTGCACACGCCACTTCAAACTGCTCTTTTCTAAGTGCAAAGCTAATGGCCATACTAATGGCCTCATCATCCTCTATCAATAAAATCTTCTTTGTCATACTAACATATCTTCCACAATGGCTACTGCATCTGCAATCAGCTGGTCACACACTGTGCGAGAGAGCCCTTTTTCTTTTATCTGTGCCATACCCTCCTCTGTGGTAATATCATGGCCTAATAATTCTTTGCAGACTACTGTTTGATTTTGCGCTTTAAACTGCTCATGAAAAGCTGTTACCTTCTGATACATTGCCATCTTAGTCTCTTGGTCCTCACCATGTACCTGTCCATATTTGAGCCCAAGTGCCATGAGCGCTCCTGTTACAGCACCACAGGTCTGAGCGCACCTCATACCTCCGCCAAATCCAGAAGCAACTTTCATGGCCTCTTCTTTGGTCATTCCCAGCTCCTCACAAAATACACCTACCACTGCTTGGCTACAATTATAGCCTTCTAAATGATATGCTATTGCCTTTTCTTGTTTTGTCATCTTAAAATCCCCACTCTCTCTTTTCTTATTGTATGTTTATACGTTTGAATACTTTTTAGTATTATAACTTACCCTCATCTTGCTTCACAAGAGTATGTATTGCAAAAACCTCTGATACAGTATAGAAAAAAAGGGCATAATGTAATATAATACCTTAGTACTTAATACTTGAACGATTTTGACATAAGGAGATAAAAATGAGCAAAAATAATCAACCCACTTTAAAAAGGGAGCTTGGCCTTGCCGCTGCAACAGCTATTGTTGTTGGTAATATGATGGGCTCTGGGATTTTCACATCACCCCAAAGCTTGGCACAAGCCTCTAGCCCTTTTATTACGATTTTAGCTTGGATTATTACAGGTATTGGTTCTGTCATCCTCGCTCTATCTTTCGCCAATTTAGGAAGTCTTTATCCTACTTCTGGTGGACCTATTGTTTATACCAACAAGGCTTTTGGTGAATTCACAGCCTTTCTTGTAAGCTGGACTTTCTGGATCGGTTCTTGGATTGGTAATGCTGCCATCATGACAGCAGTTATCCGTTATATGACCACCTTTATTCCTGCCCTTGGCGAGAATGGTCTACTTGCTTTTGGTGTTTCTTCAGCTATTTTATGGCTATTTACTTGGATTAACTATCGTGGTGTCAAAGATGCTGGTATCGTCAGCGTTATCACTACTGTTATTAAATTAGGGGTCATCTTTATCTTTATGATTATCGCACTTTTGGGCTTTAATCCTGAATACTTACACACTGCATCTTCTCCTGAAGTTACAGGATTTGGGGCACTTCCTGCTGCTATCGCCATCACACTTTGGTCTTTCATCGGTCTTGAAAGTGCGGCTGTATCTGGTGGTGAAATCAAAAACCCAGAGCGTAATATCAAACGTAGTACATTCCTCGGCACACTACTTGCTGCAGTGATTTACTTATTCTTATCGATTCTCGCTATGGGTGCTATGCCACAAGCTGCGTTGGCCAATTCACCAGCGCCACTGGCTGATATTATCAACCATATTACAGGCTTATCTTGGGGCGGTAGCTTCATCTCACTCGGTATCGTTATCTCTGCTGGTGGTGCAGCAGTAGGCTGGATTTTGACAACAGCAAGACTCTCTTTTGCTGCTGGGGAAGACAATCTTTTCCCTAAGTTCTTTGCAAAAGTCCACCCAAAACACCGTACACCATACGTGTCTTTAATGATTAGTAGTTTATGTACCAACTTATTACTTATTCTAAACTACTCTTCTAACTTAACTTCAGCTTTTGATTTTATGATTAATCTTGCAACACTTGCTTTTATTCCTGCTTATGCACTCACAGCTTGTGCGGAGATTATCCTAACCTTCAAAAAAGAAATCAAGTTCTCTTGGATAAGCTTTATCAAACATAGTTTCTTGTCGCTCCTTGCCTTCTTCTATGCCATCTATATTATATATGGTGCAGGTGCAGAATCAGCGATGTGGATGTTTATTCTCATGTTCATTGGGATTCCATTCTACGTTTACAAAAAACTACAAGATGACAAATAAGCCTAAGCAGACAAAACCCTATTCGCCTCTATGGTGAATAGGGTTTTTGCATGCTTAGGCTTATTATTCTATCTCCTTGCAGCGCCTCATATAAATAAAAGGTATTAGAAAGGAGGTTGTTTATGTCTTTTAGAGACTTATTCGATTTACCAGATGACGCTGCACACGCTGTAATCAACTTTGATAATGCCGCCACAACCCCGCCTCTTATTGCGGTTAATGAAGCCATCCAAAAGGCTCTTCCCTATTATAGCTCTATAGGCCGAGGCATTGGCCAAAACAGTGATTATTCTACTATGGCTTATGGCAAATCCAAACGCCAAATCTTAGATTTCTTGAATCTCTCTCATGCCGCCCAATACACTGTCATCTATACCAAAAACACCACTGAGGGCATCAACTTATTAGCCCATACGCTCATTCAAGACAAATCAGAGAAAGTCCTTATTAGTCGTATGGAGCACCACTCCAACGACCTACCCTGGCGCCATAAGGCAACGCCTATCTATGCAGATGTAGATGCACTAGGCCGCATTACCCCAGCAGCTATCAAAGCTTGCCTCGAAAACCATAACGGCAGTATCAAGTGGGTCTGTATCACCGCTGCCTCTAATGTCACTGGGTACAAAAATCCTATTCACGACATCGCCAAACTAGCACATGGCTATGGCGCCAAAATCATTGTAGATGCTGCGCAGCTCATAGCACATGAACCTATTGATATGCTTGGGAGTTCCCCTGATGAAGCTATTGATTTTCTTGTCTTCTCAGGCCACAAAATGTATGCCCCCTATGGCATGGGCGCTGTAGTTGGGCATTTCCCAGATTCCATGAACTACCCACCTTTTGTGGTAGGCGGCGGAACGGTCTCCCACGTAGATGATACTACTTTTGCACTGAACCGTATCCCTCAGTGCTTTGAAGGTGGTACCCAAAATCTCTTAGGTGCCATTGCTATTGACGTTGCCCTAACAACTCTTCAGTCTCTTGGTTTCCCAGCTATTATTTCTCATGAAACCCAGCTCAAAAACTACCTAATGACCCAGCTTAGTGCTATGGACCATGTGGTTCTTTATGGCGATGCTACAGATACCTCCGACCGAGTAGGTATTATTCCCTTTAATATCAAAGGCAAAACTTATATGGAGACAGCACTTATCTTAGCTGAGCAACATGGCATTGCCACACGTTGCGGTAAGTTTTGTGCGCATCCCTATGTTGAACGCTTATTTAATCAATTTCAATTCGATACGGATGGTGTCCCTCTCTACTACGGAGAAAAAGGTCTCGTCCGAATCAGTCTTGGTCTCTATAATACCTTAGAAGAAGCTGACAAGTTTTTAAATATTATCTCTTGTATGGGCTAATTCATATGTTCATCTTTTCCCCACTCTCTCATATATTATTATGAAATAACTTTTATAAGAGGTGATTAGTCTTGAACTTTTTTGATCCTTTAGTTGATAATATCACGGTCTCTGTAGATGAACCTTTTGTCATCATCCTACAAGAACAGCCTTTTTTGTATTTAGCTTGGGAGCCTGATATTCCCGAATCTATAGAGCTTACCGACAGAACCAGACATTTTGAAAATCTCGTAGATGTCCTCACACTTACTTTTGAAGCACATGAAGAAGGTGAGCATACTATGGTGTTTACCTATCGTAAACAATGCTGTGATCATCGTGTCATTAGTACGCGCACATATAATATTACGGTTCTTGCTCAGCAAGAAAACTAATATTATTCAAAATAAAGGGAAAGCCTCAAATAGAAGCTTTCCCTTTATTTAAATACTTATTTAGCAATATTTTTTAAAACCGTCCCTTTTTCTTTCTATCATTTCGTCAATCCGTCCAATATAGTCTTCTAGACTTTTGACATTCGGTACACGATCAATACGATCCCCTTTTTGATACACCATCTTAGTGATTGCCCCTGCACCTGCAGCAATAATACTCTGTTTTTCTTCCATAATTTCTATATTGTAGATACACTCATATCCAGGTTTTGCATAACCTACATTTTCGAAGTTCCCTAGCATGTTTTTTTGACGGTACATATAGTACGGTCTTAGCCCCATTTTTTCACTCTTTCTCTCACATAAAGAAAGCATTTCTTCAATCATTTGAACCTGCGTCAGCTCATAGTCCTCCTGGTTGACTTTCAGAAGAGATGCTTTCTTAATAGCCATTGTATGCACTGTAATATTCTCTGGTGCTAATTTTTCCAGTTCATCCAAAGTATAGGCTACATCTTCTGGGGTCTCACCAGGTAGTCCTAGAATCATATCCATATTAATATTGGTATGCCCCAATTCTCTGGCTATATGGAATACCTCTCTAATCTCCTCTACAGTATGACGACGTCCAATCACATCTAGCGTCTTTTGGTTCATGGTTTGTGGGTTAATAGAAATACGCCCTACACCATAGTCTTTCATAATCTGAAGCTTTTCTCTCGTAATGGTATCAGGTCTACCTGCCTCTAGTGTGTATTCTTCGATATCTTCTAAGACAAAACAACTTTGAATATGCGCTAGTAATCTCGCTAGCTGGTCTTCATTCAAACTTGTTGGTGTGCCTCCTCCGATATAGAGACTGCGGATAGGCACACCAGCTTTCGCTTTTGCAATAAAGCTAATCTCTTTGCACAAGGCGGTAAGATACGGCTCTACTTGCTTTGCCTTTTTCTCTAGAGAATAGGCTGTAAAAGAGCAATAAACACATCTTGTTGGGCAAAATGGAATACCGATATAAATATTAATCTCATCTGGCTTATTTTTAGCCAGTATCTTTTGTTCTTCTTTGGCCACATCCATCATCAGCCTAACTTTTGAATCTGATATATGATGGCCCTCTTTTAATTCCTGTTCAATCTGAGCATCTGCATAGCCTTGCTCATAATAATCATGAACAATCTTGGTAGGTCTAATCCCTGTCAGCATACCCCAAGGCATCGCTTTTTGGCTCTGCTCAGATAATACACTATAGGCTACTGATTTGAGCGCCTTCTTCAGGGTTTTCTTATCTTTGATTTCATCCCCGCACAAATTTGTTTCCATGCATTTTTGAGCAATAATGCGTCCGTCTTCAAATAGTACCGCTTCCGCTACTCGATCTTTCCAAATACTTTCTAGTGTCCATTCTTTTGTTACATAGGGTTCAAACAAGTGGGCAATATTGCCTAGCTCATAACTTGTATCGTGCCCTACACATTTTATTTGAATCATATTCTGCCTCTTTCTACCACTCAAAATAAGGGTTTGTACGTTTTTCGTAACCTACTGTTGTACTAGGTCCATGTCCTGGATGTAATACTACATCCTCTGGTAATGTAAAAATTTCTCTCTGGATAGACTGTAAGAGCTGGGCAGCATTGCCACCTGGGTGGTCTGCACGACCTACAGAGCCTCTAAAAATAATATCACCTACAAAAGCATTGCCTGATGCTCTATGATAAAAAGCCACACCATCTGCTGTATGCCCCGGTGCAAAAACAACCTCAAAGACCAGTTCATCACTTCCTTCGATATGAATAACTTCCTTGTCTTTGACATATTCATCTGCAACAAACTGTAGATCCATACGCCCAAACACACGTGATAAATTATTCTCTGGCTTCTCCAGATACATAGGTGACACCTCATGGGCAACTACAGGGCATCCAAGGGCTTCTCTAAGTTCTGGAACTGCACCAATATGGTCAAAATGTCCATGTGTGAGTAATATTTTTTTGACTTCTAATCCGTTATTTCTGACAAAATCTATGATTCTCCCAGCCTCTGCACCTGGGTCAATAATCGCCGCTGCCTTAGTCATCTCATCACTTACGATATAAGTATGCTCCTGAAGCATCCCTACTGTTAATACATCTATTCTCATCTTAAATCCTCCTCGTTGTCTCTCTTTTTTTTCACTATAAAGGAGGTGTTAAATAACACCCCCCGTTAGAATAATTTACTACTATCTAATAATATAGTAACTGGCCCATCATTGATAAGCGCTACTTTCATATCTGCTTGAAATACACCTGTTTTAAAAGGAACACCGCTCTCTTTTAAACGTGCTACAAACTTTTCATATTTATTCTTAGCTTCCTCTACACTGCCCGAGGCAATAAAGCTAGGGCGCATCCCCTTAACTGCATTACCGTATAGTGTAAAATTGGGCACGATAAGAATCTCTCCGCCTATATCTGCTACAGATAAGTTCATCTTACCTTCTTCATCTTCAAAAATACGTAAGCCACTTATTTTCTTGACGATATACTCTATATCTTGGTCTGTATCATCTGCTTTTATGCCTACTAATACAAGTGCACCTCTTCCAATTTTTGAAATACACTCACTATCTATGGTCACACTTGCTTCTAATACACGCTGCACAACTGCTCTCATCACAATCCTCCTATTATGAATTCACTCTTTCTATTTCACTCACATCAGGAATCTGTAAGACTTTGCGTGTGATTTCTTCTAATTGATAGGTGCTACTAATCTCTATGCGGTAATTAAAGATTGCTTCATGGCTCTTGGTGGTTCTCGCATTAAGTGACTTAACAGGCACTTTCATGTCTGTCAAAATCCTAGAAATGTCTACGATAATTCCCATACGGTCACTACCTGTAATTTGAATCTCTGTAATATAAGTACGTCTGCTCGTCGTTTCTTCAAACCACTGGGCATCTATTAATCTTTCTTTTTCATCTTCTGGCATATGAATAATATTCGTACAATCACAGCGGTGGATAGATACCCCGCGCCCTCTTGTGATATAGCCTACAATCTCATCTCCTGGGAGTGGTCTACAGCATCTTGAAAATCTCACTGCTACATCCCCTACACCTCTTACCACAATACCACTTTTGCTCTTCTTAAGCTGTTTATCCTCTGGATACTCTTTGGTCCCACTATGAGAATCGAGAATCTGCTGTGGTGTGATAATGTTCTTTTGAGTCTTAAGGTGTTCATCGATTAACCTTTGAATAATTTGCTTTTCTTTGATACTGCCATATCCTACTGCTGCACAAACTGAGTTCCAGTTGCGAAGTCCATACCGAGAGCAGACATTCTCTACACACTGAGAGTCCATTAGGCCAGATAATACATAGCCTTTTTGTTTAGCAGCAAGCTCTAGAAGTTCCTTGCCTCTTACGATATCTTCTTGCTTAAATTGTTTTCTAAACCATTGGTTAATCTTGTTACGTGCTTGGGCACTCTTAACTGTATTAAGCCAATCTCTACTTGGCCCTCTAGAGTTTTGGGAAGTTAAAATCTCGATACGGTCCCCATTTTTAATATTGTAATCAAACGTCACAATCTTGCCATTGACTTTGGCACCCACCATCTTGTTCCCAATATCACTATGAATAATATAGGCAAAATCAATCGGTGTAGAACCTTTGGGAAGTGTAATCAGCTCACCTTTTGGTGTAAAGATATACACTTGGTCTGTATAAATATCAAGGTCTACTTTGAGTGCATTCATGAATTCTTTGTTATCATCCATGTCGCGCTGCCACTCTAGGATCTCACGCAGCCATGTCAGCTTATCTTCTGACCTGTCTATGCCGCTGAGGCTATCTGCCCCATTGTTTTGGGCATCTTTGTACTTCCAGTGGGCTGCAATCCCATACTCAGCAGTACGGTGCATCTCCTCTGTACGAATCTGCATCTCAAAAGGTGTCCCCTCAAATCCCATAAGGGTGGTGTGAAGTGACTGATACATATTAGGCTTTGGCATAGCTATATAGTCCTTGAACCTACCTGGGATAGGTGTAAACATCTCATGGATCACACCTAGTACACCATAACAATCTTTGACATCCTTAACGATAGCTCTCATGGCAAACAAATCGTAAATTTGATCTAATGTTTTATTTTTGTTGACGATTTTTTTGTAGATACTGAAGAAATGTTTAGGTCTGCCTTCAACTAAGGCATCAATACCTACTTCATCTAATTTTTGCTTGATTTGTGTGACAATATCTTCTATATACTCGAGACGCTCCACACGCTTTTTGGCAATACGGTGTGCTAAGTCATAATAAACCTCTGGTTCAATGTATCTGAGTGATAAGTCTTCAAGTTCTGCTTTAATCTTGCAAATCCCTAACCTATGTGCCAGTGGTGCATAAATAGTCATCGTCTCATCTGCAATCTCTTTTTGTTTGTGTGGAAGCATGAACTTAAGTGTTCTCATATTATGCAGGCGGTCTGCAAGCTTAATCAGGACAACCCTAATATCTTGGGCCATCGCCAAAAACATCTTACGATAATTTTCTGCTAATATCTCTTCTTTTTGAAGTGGTTTGTTCTGAGCTGCATACTGAATCTTACCAAGTTTTGTAACACCATCTACCAACAGTGCTACTTCCTTATTAAATAACCGCTCAATATCTTCTAACGTGTAATCTGTATCCTCCACCACATCATGGAGAATTCCTGCTGTAATTGACTCAATGTCTAGTTCCAAATCAGCTAGTATATACGCTACTTGAAGTGGATGAATAATATACGGCTCCCCTGATTTTCTAAGTTGGCCATCATGGGCCTTGTAAGCTAAATCATAGGCTCTTTGTACCATAGATAAATCATCTGAGGGATGATATGAACGTATTCGATTCATGAGACTGGCAAAAATTTCACTCGGCATCGTAAGCCCCCTTCAGCATAAGCCTTAACTTAAATTTTTATATTATTTTATATTATAGACATGTTAATACAAAAATTCAATGCTATACTGCAAAAAAGGCCACTTTCCTATAAAAATAGGAGGTGAAATGACAATCTCATTTCACCTCCTATTTTAATCTCTATTTTTTAGTAACAAGTTCTTGATTGAAGAATGCAACCGCTATTAGTATAGCTTCCACTATTTGAGCTGCATCCACATGTATTTTGTGGGATACTATTACAGCCACATTGATTATTTCCCATATTACCACAACCATTGTTTGAACCATTTCCACCTTCAATACATTCCACATTGAAAGTACCTAAATAATAGTTTTGATTACTCATATTAACGGGTGTACGATGGTATACATTATACTCTGCATAATAGTTATTGTTATATTTATAGTCTGTTACATAGTAGTGGTTAAATTTTCTGTAATAATTATTATAAGTGTTAGTTGTTGTTAATTGTTGCTGCGTTCCTTGCACATCATAAGCTTGATTGATTGTTTGCCCTGAACCCGTATTGACATTTGTTACATATTGGCAGTTAGGACCAAAACTAGGACTGCATTGACCTGTTGCTTGACTTCCACATTGCATTTGAGCTTGATTTCCACATTGCATTTGATTTTGGCTTTGACACCCACATTGAATTTGATTATTACACATTTTAAATTCCTCCCACAAAAAAGAATATTAATAGAACGCTTCTATCTCTAATAGTATATGTTTAGGCTGCCCTAATGTGAGTCTTTAGACTAAAAATCCCCTTTATTCTCATTCTTATACGAGCCTAAAAGGGATTTAATGTATGGTATCCTCAATATATGATTTTTTCTAATATAGTTTCTAAGCGGTTCTGATAGGTATGGTATTTGAGGATTTTAGCCTGTGTTTGTTTGGTTTGGTAGGCCATCTTATCTTCTTCCATTAAGATCTGTGTCAGCAGGGATACGGTTTCGTTCTGACTTTTGGCAATGTGAACCTCATTACCAAACTGGGTTTGAAGCCCTACGGAATAACTGCTAATAAGAGGTGTGCCACATGCTAAAATTTCATAAACACGCCTAGGTACCATCCACTTACTCTCATTCAACGACTGCACATTCAAAAACACCTTGTATTGCT
>JBOFEH010000050.1:0-5649 GCA_051647765.1 Cellulosilyticaceae bacterium
CTCCTTATTTGTATAGAGATGCACGCACTGCCCATGAATTAAAAGACATAAAGAATCAACCTATAGAGACCTATTGGGAGAAATGCCGATTTGACCCCAATATAGAAGATGATCAGAGAGAAAATACAGTAGCTATTAAGCTCAATTGGTGTTATCACTACCATAAAGATGTGGTAAGGCGAGGTCATGAACCTATAATTTTTAAGGTAGATAAGACTTATGTGCAGTGTGTGAAAGTACTACAAAGAGAGATGCAAAAATACATCGCAGGTAAGGGAATAGCTATTGAAACCAATCCGTCATCTAATTATCTTATTAGCAACTTTAGAAGATATGATAAGCATCCTATTCTTAATTTTTATAATCAATATTTGACCCACGATATGGACCAGCTCAAGAGCTGTGTGCAGCTACCAGTATGTATTAATACGGATGACCAGGGTATATTTGGGACATTATTAGAAAATGAATATGCACTGATGGCATGTGCATTAGAAAAGGTAGTAGATGATGATGGAAATAAAGTATATACGCCAACAATGATTTATGAATGGCTAGATAAGATACGAGAGATGGGACTACAGGTAAGTTTTAGCAATAATAGAAGAGAACAAAAACATTATTGATAGAGCATAGCAGAGAAGAGGTAAGAGATATTATGGGATATCATCCAAAAGTATTTATTAGTTTTTATTATGATGCAGATTATGATACTGCTCTTAAAATCGTAGAATGCTTAGACGCAAATAATATATCAGTAGTACCTCTAGAACAGGTCAAGCTAGAGGATAACAAAGTGATTCAATGGATTGATGAGAATATGTGTCACGTGCAGATTATGCTCCTTATAATTAGTGAGAGAACACATGAAAGAGCATATGTTCATTATGAAATAGGGAAGGCAGTAGCATTGGGAATACCTATTGTTCCGGTAAGTATAGGGACATATGAACAGGTAATCAATCCATTAGAGAAGTATTGTATAGGCACTCAAAAATTATCCCAGAGGTATCCTATAATATCCTTAGACACCCTAGAGCGTATGAAAGATGTGGTTAACCATATTAAAAAGCAGAGAGACTAAGGGGGATAACGCATGAGCAATGAAAATAAATTTAAGCATATGGACTACGTTCAGAGTACCATTAATAGAATGTCTAACAATCAATTCATTATTAAAGGTGCTACCATGGCAACTATTATTCCTTTGTTAGGAATCATCATGGAGATTTATAGTAAAGCAAAGATAGCAATCGTACCGCTTACAACGGTTACAGTAGTAGGTGTATTGGTTTGTTTTATTTTTGCAGCTATTGATGGGTTTTATTTATCTATAGAGCGTAAGTACAGGCAGTTACATAATCAAATTAGACTAAAAAAAGATGAAGATATAGATTTTGATATGAGGGTTAAATTTACTGATTTAGAAGATGTTAAGGAAGTTGTTAAGCATGCAAAATCTATATGGCCATTTTATCTAATAGTAGGGATTGCTACGACAGTACCCTTACTTATTCAATTATTATGTGTAGGGGTACCAAAATTAATAAAAGGGTTAGAAGTTATAATAAGTCAAATACCAAACTAAAGATAGAGGGATTTTAAATGTTACATAATGCATTGTTTATATCAACACATGAGAATAAAAAAATAGAAATGAAACGTATTTTCAAGAATTTGGGACAGGAGATCAGTGTTCAGGGCTGGGGAGATATCGAGGATATTCAGGAGTTACAGACAAATGATTTGCAAAAGTTAATAGAGGATAAACTGACCAAAATTTATGCAAGTGTAAAAAGGCCTGTTATTGTGGAACATACAACTTTACAAATACATCATTTAAATGGCTACCCTAACACACAAACTAAGTTGTTTTGGGGGAAATTAAAAGCAGATAAAGTTTGTCAATTGATTCCTAAAGGATGGAACAAAAATCGTTCGGCAACAGTTGAAACGATGATAGGCTACTGTGATGGCAAAAATATGTTTTTTGGGAAAGGAAGTACGGAAGGAAGAATAACGTATAAACCGCATGGTAAAAAAGAATTCGACTGGGATACAATATTTATTCCGTCAGAACAAGGGAATAAACTCACCTTTGCACAATTAGAGGCGAGGGAGCAAAAGGATAAATTTTCTATGCGAGCAAGAGCCGCAAAAAATTTGTTAAATAATGTGCAAGAGCAGATGAATGGGTTAGAGGAAGAAGATAATACATATTTATATGACATAGGGTTAAAACCTAGTATATGTGAAGATATTAAAAGTCAAATAAGGGATCAAAAACTGGTATTGTTTGTAGGCGCAGGGGTATCAGCCAATGCAAAGCTACCAACATGGGGACAACTCATTAAACAAATGGGGCAAGAGATAGGATACAATCCAGATGTCTTCACCTTATTAGGTGATTACTTAGAATTGGCAGAGTATTACAAGATTAAAGCAGGTCCAGATAAAAAAGATGTAGAAGAGTACTTTAAAAACATTGAAACATTGGAAGTTGAAAAAGCTATCAAAAACAGTGAGATTTATGAGTGTATAACAAAGCTAGGCGTTCGTACAATTTATACTACAAACTATGAACATTTAATAGAATTGGCATATAAGCTTCACAAGCCTGAACAAACAGTTCATACAGTGTATGATTTGGAGACACTTAATCAATGTAAACAAGAGGATATCAAAGTTGTAAAATTCCATGGAGATATTGAAAAACCAGAGAATTTGGTACTGACTCAAAGTAGTTATTACAAACGTTATGACTTTGAAAATATTATGGATATTATGCTTAGAAATGACCTGTTAGATAAGTCTATTTTATTTTTGGGATATGGGTTTGGTGATGAAAACCTGAAATATATGTTTTATAAGCTTAATACGCTATGGAGTAAGGAAGAAATCAAACAAAGACCAAAATGCTATTTATTTATGACCCATAACAATCCAATACAGAGAATGTTATGGAAAGAAAACTATAATATAGAAACAATCGTTCCAGATGAGTTAGATAGGGCAGAGGGATTAACTAATTTCTTGAAACAGCTTACAGACCCAAATAAAGTATCATCTGATTGCAATAATAATCACAAATTTTTGGTACAGGTAAACAAACTTAATAGTACTAAGTCTGGTGGCTTATAGCAGGATGATTTCTCTTTTAACAGACCATGTTCTATGTAGTTCGTGATGTTCTTATAATAAAGAGAGAGTTTTGTCGAAGTATTTAATCAATTCATCCTAGAAGGGACACAGACATTATGCTATGCTAAGAAAAGGAACAGGACTTTAAATCGTAAGGGGGATTGTGGTATGAATAAAAAGTTTGCTAGGTTAGTGATTATGGCAATGTTAATGGGTGTAAGTAGTATGTGTTATGGTGTTTTTGCAAAAGATAATTCGATTTCGGTGAGTAGTGAGATAGCTTGTAGTGAATCGGAGGCAGTGCTGCATACAGCTACCGTTAAAGGGCAAACACTCATACCACTTAGAGCGTATTTGGACCTAGTGGGAGTTAAGATCATTAATTGGCAGAACATTAACACACTAGGAGCCTATGCCCAGCTTACTGTAGAGGCACCCGCACGATTTACGCAACAGTATGAAA
Organism: Cellulosilyticaceae bacterium; assembly: GCA_051647765.1. GTDB lineage: Bacteria > Bacillota > Clostridia > Lachnospirales > Cellulosilyticaceae > JBOFEH01. Next base: position 3,605 of record JBOFEH010000050.1, read on the forward strand.
GTAATCTTAGGAGGGCATTAGGAGATAGTTATGGTGATACCATAGACCCATTACCACCAGTACTTGAGGGAATTGTGAAACAGGAAGAAGAACAGCCAGCAAGTGATATGGAGAAGAGTCTTCAGGAGAAGGCATTAACAATCGTCATTAATAGTCAGGGAAACACTATGGAATATGCATTTTACGATTATGCCAATGTAGGTGGAACGCTTTATATAGACGATAATGCATTAGAACTTTTTGGCCTAGAGGGAATCAAAACCATAGACAATAACCAGGCAAAGATTTATTTTAAAACACAGGAACAGATTAAAACAAGCTGTGAGCCGTTGAATATAGAATTAAACGAAAGATTAAAGAAGCTGACACCAGATGAAGTGATTAAGGTATGGATTAGAGCACAACAAGCAAGAAGTGGTGCCTTGCAATATGCACTCATGTCGCCAGAACTTCAGATCAAAGTGCTACCAGAAGTGAAGCAACGTGGCTGGGTAACAGGTGGTTCTAGCCCAACACTAAGAGGTGGGAAAGTGACAATAGAGCAGATAACCCATACGGATGAGCAGGTAGTGTATAAAATTCACCTAGAAAGTATGCTACAGGGCAAAGTTTATGAAGCGCTTGAGCAAGTGGTCACACTTAGTAAGGTAGATAATAGGTGGGCGATCAGCAGCGCGGAGGGTGCAATAGGGTACTATACCTATGAAACGCTGAATTAACATCTTGACATATAGAGTAGAATTGATTATTCTAAAAGTATATATTTAAATACGGTAACGCTATGATGAGAAGCAGACTAAAACACTCTTTGTTAGAGAGGGAATTCACCGGCTGAAAGGTTCCTAAAGAAAGGTTTAGTTGTCCAGACTCTGAGCACTGTGCGAAGTTCATAAGTACAGCGGGTTCTCCCGATATAGAGAGCTGGAGAGAGTTATTTACTGAATTAAATGACTAATCAGGGTGGTACCGCCAACATGAGATATGATGGCCCCTATGCATAAATACGTGCATGGGGGCCTTTTTTGTAGTCAAAAACTAATTGAAAATAGAGGAGATGTAAGTCATGGCAAAGCAAAAATTTGTATCAGAAATTACTGATATGGAACAAGATTTCGCACAATGGTATACAGACGTAGTTAAAAAATCAGAGTTAGTAGATTATGCAAGTGTAAGAGGTTGTATGATTATCAAACCTTATGGCTACGCTATTTGGGAAAACATGCAACAAGCATTAGATTCAAGATTTAAAGCAACAGGACACCAAAATGTGTATATGCCAATGTTCATTCCTGAGAGCTTACTTCAAAAAGAGAAGGATCATATCGAAGGATTCGCACCAGAAGTTGCTTGGGTAACTCATGGTGGAGAAGAGAAATTAGCAGAGAGACTTTGCGTAAGACCTACATCAGAAACTTTATTCTGTGACCACTATGCAAAAGAAATCGAATCATACAGAGACCTTCCAAAACTTTATAACCAATGGTGTTCAGTAGTTCGTTGGGAAAAAACAACACGTCCATTCCTTCGTACACTAGAATTCTTATGGCAAGAAGGTCATACAGCGCATGCTACAGCAGAAGAAGCAGAAGCTGAGACAGTTCAAATGCTTAATGTATATGCTGATTTCTGTGAAAACGTACTTGCTATTCCAGTAGTAAAAGGCCGTAAAACAGAAAAAGAAAAATTTGCTGGTGCAAAAGCGACTTACACAATCGAGAGTTTAATGCATGATGGTAAAGCACTTCAATCAGGAACAAGCCATAACTTTGGTGATGGATTCGCTAAAGCATTTGGTATTCAGTACACAGACAAAAACAACCAATTACAATACGTACACCAGACATCATGGGGTGTAACAACACGTATGATTGGTGCTGTAATCATGGTACATGGTGATAACAGTGGACTTGTATTACCTCCAGCACTTGCACCAACACAAGTAATGATTATCCCTATTGCACAACACAAAGAGGGTGTATTAGATAAAGCAAACGAAATCAAAGCTGGGCTTGCAGCAGTCGCAAGAGTTGGCCTTGATGATAGTG
>JBOFEH010000051.1:0-18687 GCA_051647765.1 Cellulosilyticaceae bacterium
ATTATACTAAATTTTCTGTCATAAATAAACAAAAAAAAGAAGAGACCTGGGGAGTAGGTCTCTTCTCATGTTTCCGTTCATATGTTTATACAAACTGAAAAAGGGATAATAATATGGGGAGATTTTAATTAAGAGTGAAATCTGTGTAGCTTTTTTTCTAGGGAAGATTTCTGCTACACATCTCCTCTACACTTGTTATTATGCCCCATATTTTTTAATAAAATATGAAGACGCTAAAAATATTTTAAAAACATTTTATAAAGCCATCTTCATATCCTCCCCTATTCTACAATATGAATTTTCATCATATTGGTAATTTGACGTTTAACGTATGGTAATCCAGCAGTGATGACAAGCAAATCATCCTTAGCCACAAAATGTCTTTCTTTGAGTACATTGACTGTTTCACTAATCACATGCTCTACGTTATCTTGTTGATTAAATAAAATAGGTTCCACACCACTATATAATAGAAGCTTACGTTGAACCACTTCACTATCTACAAAAGCATAAATAGGTGCTTTGGGTCTGAACTTAGATACCATTCCTGCCGTAAATCCTGAAGCTGTTGGGCAAATAATCGCTTTTGCATTGAGGTCGTAAGCAGAACTACATGTTGCATAGCTCACTGTATCTGCGATACTTAAGTTTTTGTATTTCGCTTTTTCTCTTAAGATTGTATCGTATTTTCTTGCTTCTTCTGCTGCTTTTGCGATATCGCTCATATACTTAACAGTCTCTACTGGATACTTACCTATTGTAGTCTCTCCTGATAACATCACCGCATCTGTTCCATCATACACCGCATTGGCAACGTCAGTTACTTCCGCTCTTGTTGGCAACGGGTTATGAATCATAGAATCTAACATATGGGTTGCTGTAATAACAGGTTTGCCTGCACTATTACATTTTTCAATAATCATCTTTTGGATAATTGGAATCTGACATGTTTCAATTTCTACCCCTAAATCCCCACGTGCAACCATGATCCCATAAGATTCTTCAATAATCTCATCTAAATTTTCTAGCGCTTCGCAACATTCAATTTTAGATACAATGTTGATATGACTTGCATCATTCTTTTTGAGAATGTCTTTGATTTGTCTAACGCCCTCTGCACTACGAATAAAAGATGCTGCGATAAAATCAACTCCATTAGTAATACCAAATTCAATATCTTTGATATCCTTATCTGTAATGGCTGGTAACTGTGTTTTAATCCCTGGAACATTAATGCCTCGTTTGTCTTTAACTGTTCCACCACTTATAACGTCACATACAATCTCTGTATCCTCTATTTTTTGTACTTTGAGTACAATAATACCATCATTTACAAGGATTTTATCCCCTACTTTGACATCTTGTGGTAATCCTTCATAAGTAATGCTACAAATAGTCTCATCACCCTCAACCTCTCGTGTTGTGAGTGTAAATTGTTGACCTGCTACTAAGCTGACTTCCCCTGCCTTAAATGTTTTGGTTCTAATCTCTGGTCCTTTTGTATCTAATAAAATACCTATAGGTATGCCTGTTTCTTCACGATATGCCTTAATCATCTGAATACGTGGGAGTTGCTCTTCAAATCCCCCATGTGAAAAGTTTAACCTAGCAATATTGAGGCCGTTATCTACTAGTTTTTCAAATACCTCTCTTTGCTCAGTAGCTGGTCCAATCGTCGCAATAATCTTCGTTTTTTTCATAGTGTCCCCTTCCTATCCTTAGACATTTATGTGTATAATATGACGTAACTAGAATATCATAAATATTTTTATTTGTCTTGTATTTTTTATATAATTAGTTTATTTTGTTATATTTTTAACATATTTACTCTATCACACTATCTTTTTATAGTATATATCCTTCAAAATTTTCATTACTTTTCTCGGATAGGCCTTCTAATTCTCCCGTAAGCCCTATAATTTCTTCATTTTTATTAACCTGTTGTATAATTTGTTCAAAAACATCCTCTAATATACCTGTGGTTTGACCTATAATATCTGCTATCTTCTGAGTATGGTTTATGAGTTCATTAAGTTGCTTAGTAAAGGCCCCTAACAATCTATTCTCTTCACTCAAACTATGCTCATTATGGATTGCATGGTCATAAAAACCCTCAAATATACCACTTGTACTTTGCACAAACTGTTGCGTCCTTTCAAATATAGCGTCACACTTATTCATATCTTGGGTCATTTGATTGACTGTCTCTCCTAATTTCACTGTTATATCACTAATATGACTACTTACATTGTTGGTACTTTCTGAAAGCTTGCGAATCTCATCTGCTACTACTTTAAATCCTTTCCCTGCATCACCTGCTCTTGCTGCCTCAATTGTCGCATTAAAAGACAACATGCTTGTTTGTCTTGCCATCCCCTTAATGACCTCTGCAAAATGATTAATGTCCTTTAAGTCATCAACAAGCACACCTATAACACCTCTAATTGCCCTTAAGGCTTCTCGCATCTCTTGGTTGGTATATTCTAATGCCTTAGCTTGATTTAGATTTTGAGCTGCTACATGGCTATATTTTTCAGCCTCTTTTCCCCTACTTGCTGCACTTGACTCTATGGTGTTAATCCCATCAATGACATCATGGGCAAGACTCCTCATATTGACCAATGCCTCTTTTTGGCTACCTATCCCTCCAACGACTTCCGCCAAAGCATTTTGTACTTGTTGTAGTTCCTTAAAAGACTGGTCTGTAATCTCTTTTAAAACCTCTGATAAATTTTTTGTTTTCTTGGCAAGCGCTTTATTCTGACCAATATTGCCACTCATGACTTGACTTAATTCATTCAAATCCTGTACCAATAAACCTACTTCATCTTTCCGCTTAGTCGTCATTCTTTGAGATAAATCCCTACCTACCATTTTGTGCGTATAGCGACTCATTTCAATAATCGATTTGACCAAAGGATTCATCAGGTTCCTCACACTAAAGAGTGTAATTCCTATCATTAATAACAGGACCAAATAAATAACCCCTGCCGTAACTCTTATCCCACTTAATAATTCACTAGTCGGATAAATCATATATATTTGCCAGCCACCCACCAACTTATTCCCCACTACTTGTGACTTTACCCCATTATAATCTGTAATCGTCCCACGATATCGGTCTGTATTCTTATCTAAACCTAATGTTTGATAATATTTTATCTGATCTAAACTATAGCTTTTCTGCTCTGTAGGCAAAAAATCTTGGTTTGGGTGATAAATCATATCATTTTGCTGTGATACTAACATCAGATAATCATTTTCTCCTAACCGAATGGAGCTCATATAATTGAGTATATCAGTGAGCTGTATATCTGCTGCAATAACACCTTTTTCACCAGAGTTATAGGCTATAGCCAAAGAAAGCGTAACCACTAACTTACCTGTATCTGCATCTCTATACGGTTCTGAACAACTGACTTTTCCATTTGGCTGTGCCATAGCATCTTGATACCATTTCCTCTTGGTAACTTTAAAATCCTTAGGAGGTAGCCACCCATTTCCAAAATAACCTGTATTATCAGCCATTCCAATATAATAAACGTCTACTTTTTCATCATTTTGGGTATACTCTTTTAAATATTTCATAATTTCTTTTTCCTCTAGAGGATGACCACTTTGGGTAATCAGACCTGCAAGCATCTGCAAATTTTCTTCTTTCACGTCCATGAAGTTTTGTACCTTCTCACTTACTCTTGTCAATTTAAGTTCTAACGTCTCAATTTCATTGGCTTTTGCTTGTTGATAGTAAATAACCATACCTATTGTGCTTGGCAACAGAACTAACAAAAAAATAATCCCAATCAACCGACCTAGTACGACACGCCTGAGATTTTTAGGGTTCATAACATCGCTCCTTGCTCACTCTCTTTGTTATTAGCTTATGTTTTATTGACAAAATACGCCCTATTCATTCTTTTTTTTTTGAATTATGCTATAATATTAAAAAACTTATAAAGGTGATGACATGAATACACTTACAACCAACCAATTTGAACAAATTGTATTAAATAATACCCCACTTATAGATGTACGTGCTCCTATTGAATATGAAAAAGGGGCATTTCATGGTGCTATAAATCTTCCTATTCTCAACACAGAAGAACGTCATCGCGTTGGGACATGCTATAAAGAACATGGCAATGAAACGGCTACCAAACTAGGCTATAAACTTGTATCTGGTGAGATCAAAGCCGAACGGGTACAAGCTTGGGTAGACTATTTCACTCAATATCCTGAAGCAATCATTTACTGCTTCAGAGGGGGATCCCGTTCACGTATTAGTCAAGAATGGATTAGTGAAGCCCTTGGCCGAGATATATTACGTATAGAAGGTGGCTATAAAGCCTTCCGTAACTACCTCATCAATGCACTCACACCTGAATTCCAAACGAGTACACCCATTATACTTGGTGGCTATACGGGTTCAGGCAAGACATTGTTGCTCCACAAACTACACAACAAGATTGACCTTGAAGGATTGGCTAATCATCGTGGGTCTTCTTTTGGTAAACACGTTACACCACAGCCGACTCAAATCAACTTTGAGAACAATCTTGCCTACGCGCTCATCAAACATCGTGCCCAAAATTTCTCTCATATGATTTTAGAAGATGAGGGAAGACATGTAGGTCATAACTTTATTCCATTGCCATTAGCAGAGTATTTTAGTCAAGGCAACTTAGTTGTTCTTCAAACGTCTTTTGAGGAACGCGTGCAAAACACCTTAGATGAATACGTCATCAATGCCCAGGCAGAATATATCCTTCATGCTACCGACACTGCTGGTGGTCTTGATGATTGGTACACCTACATCAAAGAGAGTATGTCTCGTCTCCAAAAAAGGCTCGGTGGTTCACGTTTCCAAGAGGTATGTCACCTACTAGAAACTGCTTATGATTCACAATGCCGTACGGGGAGCTATGAAGCCCATAGAGACTGGATTACTGTCTTTTTGAGAGATTACTATGATCCTATGTATGCTTACCAACTCAAAAACACCTCAAAGACAATTGTTTTTGAAGGTAATGCCTCTGAAGTTATGGCTTATTTTTCCCAATTATAATATACTCTTCAGAGACCTATTAAAAAAACTCATGATTTTTTAATAGATTTTCGGGAAGGAGGCTCCTTTATGAATAAGTTCAAAAAATGGATGATTGGCCGTTATGGTATCGATCAGCTCACTATTACCTTATTAATTGTGACACTGATTTTATCTCTTATTGGCAGCATATTACACAGTTTCATTTTTACAATACTTACCTTTGGTATCATTGTCTTGTGTTACTACCGTATTTTTTCTAAAAATCTTTATGCACGCCAGCAAGAAAACTTTAAGTTTATGCGCTATTATCAGCCTTTACAGTCTCAATTAAGAAAGAAAACAAAAGAACTACAAGGGCTTAAAACCTATAAGTATTTTAAGTGTCCAAACTGCAAACAAAAATTACGCGTTCCAAGAGGCAAGGGTAACATCTGCATTACTTGTCCAAAATGTAAGAACACCCTACACAAAAAATCCTAAAAAAATGCATAAAAATAAGAGCTGAGTCTACCTCAGCTCTTATTTTTATGGCAATTGATTTCCTGCCGCTCTATAAAGTTCGTACCATTCTTCTCTTGTTAATTGGATCTCTGATGCCTTGCAAATCTGTGCCAGTCTCTCTGGATTGGTCGTCCCTGCAATCGTCTGAATCTTAGCTGGATGTCTTAAAATCCATGCCACTGCAATAGCCGAATTAGTCACACCCTTTTGGGCTGCTATCTTATTAATCACTGCATTAAGCTCAGGGAATTTAGGGTTATCTAAAAATACCCCCTCAAAGAACCCATATTGGAAAGGTGACCATGCTTGAATGGTGATATCATGTAGCCTACAGTATTCAAGCACACTTCCATCTCTTACGATTGATGGGTTAATCTCCATATTCACATTGAACCCTGCATCAATCATTCCTGTATTCGTCAGACTGAGTTGAAGCTGATTAATGAGTATTGGCTGTTCTAAGTATTTGCCTAGTAGTGCCATTTGCATAGGATTTTGGTTACTCATCCCAAAATGACGCACTTTACCGCTCTGATGCAGTTTGCTAAATGCCTCTGCCACTTCCTCTGGCTCCATGAGTGTATCTGGGCGGTGAAGCAATAAAACATCTAAATACTCTGTATCTAAACGCTCAAGGATTTGGTCCACCGAACCTAATATATGCTCCTTGGAAAAGTCAAAAAATCCTGGACGTATGCCGCACTTTGATTGAAGTATGAGTTCTTCACGCTTTACCCCAATTTCCTTAATTGCTTTTGCAAAAACACGTTCAGATTCTCCCTGTCCATAAATATCTGCATGATCAAAAAAATCAATCCCACACTGAAGGGATGTCTCAACAAGCCTTGACACCTCACTCACAGAATGACCCGCCATACGCATACAACCTAATGAAATTTCTGATCCTAGAAGATCACTTTTTCCCATTGTTATTTTCTTCATCGTTGTTTCTCCTTTGATGTTTTTACATGATACTTTCATTATATCGAAGTCTATGCTTTTCATCAACTAGAGTTCATTTATTCTCACGGTAACCTAATAGGTGTTTATACCCCTGGATTGGTTCGCTCGCTACTAGCCCCATCAATATTATCGCCACTATAGACGTTTCCTGAAAGAGATGCCACAGGAATAGGTGTCATTAAACTGAGGACATCTTCTAAATAACTTGGACAATCAATCTCATGGTTTAGTCTGCGATTATTAAACAAAAGGTTAACCTCTTCGATGAGTTCTTCTTCTGCCATTTCATCTTTCATCACATCTAACACTTCTGTTGTTTGAAATACACGGCACCCTCCTGATTGAGCACCCACAGTTGCATAAGCATAACCAATTTCAACTGGTGTCATATTTTCATATTCTAACGCTTGGTCGGCGCAGAAATGATCTAAATAGTCATTATCTTTTTCCATACAATACTCTGCGACCTGCCCTGCATGATCAAAACAAATCATTTTATTCTTAGGTGAAATCACTACATAGCGCATTTTTCTAGTCCTCTCTATCCATAGATCTACTTTTTATTATGTAACTTCAAGTTCCTAATTATACAAAAAAGAAGCAAAGGCTCCTCTCACGGACCTTTGCTTCTTTTTTATCACTTTTTAACTTGCAATGCTCTGATCAAACACTTCTTGTTCTAAAGCTTGATCTTGATGTGCAATAATCGTTGTACATACTGCATCACCTGTAATATTAACTGCAGTACGTGCCATATCTAAAATACGGTCAATACCCATAATGAGTGCAATACCTTCTACTGGCAATCCAATAGATGCAAATACCATTGATAAGGTTACAAGTCCTACTCCAGGTACCCCTGCTGTTCCAATAGATGCCATAGTCGCAGTAGCAATAACTGTGAGGTAATCCATTGGATCAAGAACAATGCCAAATGCCTGTGCAACGAATACAACGGCTACACCTTGCATGATTGCTGTCCCATCCATGTTTACCGTCGCTCCTAGTGGAATTGTAAATGAAGAAATACGTTTGGATACACCCATTTGTTTATGTAAGGTATCAATTGAAAGGGGAATGGTTGCATTAGATGTTGCTGTTGAGAATGCAAATCCCATAACTGGTGCAAACTTTTTAAGGAATTTAAATGGATTAAGCCCTGTGAAGCCTTTGAGGAAGAGCATATAAACCACGAAACACTGAATAGCCAATGCAAGAAGTACGCCTCCCATATACTTAAGCATTGGAGCAAATGCATCAAACCCAATACCCGCAAAAGTCTTGGCAATTAAGCAAAATACCCCTGCTGGTGCCACTTTCATCACAAGCATTGTCATATCCATCATAATATTATTAAACTGCCCAAAGAAGTTGGCTACAGTTTCCGCACGTTCTCCCTGCTTTGCAAGAATAATTCCCACAATCAGTGCAAAGAAAATAATCTGTAACATATCTCCCTGTGCTAATGATCCAATCGGATTTTTAGGGATAATATCTAATAAAATATCCGCTACACCTTTTGTCTCAGCAATAGTGGTTTCTGCCACTTGTATTGATGACATATCAAGGCCAACCCCTGGATTAATGATTTTGGCTACACCAAGTGCTACACTGATCGCTATAGCAGTTGTCAGTAAGTAAAAGACAATTGTTTTGACCCCTACTTTTCCAAGCTTTTTGGAATCACCTATTGCCATCGCTCCGCAAACTAGTGAACAAAATACCAATGGTACAACTAGCATTTGCATCGCACGTAAGAAACCATTTCCTACCACATAAAACACACCATTAATCAGTACTGTATCTTTGACAAATCCCGCTGGCACCCAGTAATGTAAGGCTACACCTACTAATGCTCCAATTAAAAGACTGATAAAAATTTTGGTTGATAATCCTATTTTTTTATTTTTTTTCTCCATATGTTTCTCCTTTATTTTTTGATCTCATTGATATACGCCCCTAAGGCATCTTTCCAATGAGGCATTTTGTACTCTCCTGCTATTCTAAGCATAAAGTTATCTAACACTGTATAAGCTGGTCTGTTTGCCCCATTGCCTTCAATGGCTGTATCACAAGGTGTTACAGCTGTGTTTGCACCCATAAGTTTGACAATTTCCTCTGCTAGCTCATAACGGCTACAGCTTCCTTCACACACCCCATGGTAAACACCATAATCCGCTGTGTTCATTAAATAAACAACCAGTTTTGCAAGTTCTATGGCACTTGTCGGACAACCAAATTGATTCTTCTTTGCCGTGATAACCCCATCAGCTTTTACAAGATCTGCAATATGGTTAACGAAGTTTTCACCTTTTCCATAAATCCAAGAACTTCTAATAATCACATACTTATGACCAAACTCCTTTACAAATTGCTCACCTGCTAACTTGGACTTGCCGTATACCGTTTGCGGTACTGGTGTATCAAACTCCGTATAAGGTACATCGCTTGTACCACCAAAAACATCATCTGTTGAAATATGTACGAGTCTTGCACCTATTTTCCTTGCGGATATACTGACATTACGTGCACCTATGGCATTAACCTTGTACGCCTTTTCAATTTCTTTTTCACAAGTCTCTACTGATGTTAATCCTGCACAGTTAATAATGACATCTGGCCTATTCAAATCTCCATAGCGAATCACACTCTGGGTGTCTGTAATATCCACATCGTCAATATCTGTTGTAAGCACTTCAATCTCTCTTGTGTCAATGAGTGATGTGATTGCTCTTCCTAATCGACCCTCGGCACCAACAATCCATACTTTTTTGATGTTTCTCATGCAATTCCCCCCATTAAATGAAATTTTATATACAATTAGTATAACGTATTTCAAGGTATAAATCATCCTTTTTTTCGTAAAAATATACTTTATTTTTAAACTTATAGCTAATACTACCAACCTCTCCCAAAAACCTTCTTCTCCCATATGCTATTTGCACAACTTTCCCCACAAAGACCTAGCTCTCAACAAAATGCAATTTACACAAAAACAACCTTCACAAACCCCCTAATATGTCACAAAAAAAATGACAAGTCACCCTTTTCCCACAGGTGAATCTTGCCATTTTTAAAGTTTACTGATATCCCTTATCAAACCTCTTTTTGTCTCAGATGACGACAGATTGATGCAATGACTTCTCTTATTCTAGAGAGTTCACTTTCTTTGTTTCGTTCTCTCCAAATCCTTTGATAGCCATACAGCCATTCTTCAAAAGCCTCCGCTAGTTCTTGTTCTGATTGATAGCATGTGCATTCCCCAAGTGCCTCTCCCCTTAGTTTGATGGCAAAGGCATGAACAAGCCTAACACCTCGTGCACTACTTAAAAACTCCTCCATATCCAGCGGTTCACACTTCACTTTCCCCATAAGCTCTAATAGTTTTTCTTCTACCTCACAAGCCGCCTTATACCCACCTACAAGTAGTGACACTTCTCTTCCTATCACTTCATCAATTTCTTTCCATCTCACAAGCTCATACCATCCTGTTGCTTGCTGACTTGATAAATGGTGTAGCAGTGAAACCAGTGTTTCTGATTCATCCCCATAGGCCACTTTAGAAATCGCCTGATACATTTGGTCAAATGTTTTTTGCTCTTTAGGGTTCCATGACAAGGCCCCGCCATAAATCATACCAGGCATGGAGTTGGCTAGCAAATTCACATGTCCATAATCGCCCCAATCTGTATTGAGCACACCAATCGCACCATGTTTCACCCCATGAGCAACCATCTTCTGAATATTGGAGAAGCCATTCTCTATTAAATTCATGAGCATACTCCATCCTCCAACACCTGGGCACACATACTGCTTTCTCCCACTGGCTGCAATCGTAGCAACACCCCAATCATCAGCCTCTGCGCAGTAGTTCCACGTCAAACAAGTCACATCTTCTGGAATCTCTGCTAATAACTCTGGATGATGAAGAATAATATCACCCCAAAACATCACTTGTCTATCATACCCTTTGACTATTTCAATCACCTGATTAAGAAATGCTGTATAGAGCTTACCTTCCCCAATCTCTTCGGCTTTTTGCTTGGTTTTTCCTTTGCCAAGGTCAAAAGTCTCATCGCAACAAATATTAAACTGTTTTGAACTAAAAAGTGGAATAAACTGCTCTAACATTTTCTTGACCAATGCCATACTTCTAGGGTCTGTTGCATCTAATGTATGATGTGCCATACGATCTACAAAAGAATAAGCCTGACCACTTGCATCTTCTAACTCACACAAATCTTCAAAAGACTTAGTTCTAAGCACTTCATAAAGATGCCCAAATGTTGCAAGAGATGGGATGAGCTCCACATGCCTTTGCTGACAGTAGGCATCTAAGAGCAAAATCTCCTCTGCTGTAATAGGGTCTTTGTCCACCCATACCTCACTCATTCCATCGAAAGCAAAGGTATGTTCAATATAGAGTTGTAGCTGATTAATCTTATAAAAAGCAGCGCGATCTACAAGTTCCTTTAGAGTTTCAAGTGTAGGTACTTTGCCTCTTGTAATATCATGATAATACCCTCTATGTTCAAAATACGGTTCATCTTCTATTTCAAGGGCAGGCAGACGTGTCCCCTCTTGTCTGATGATTTGACGCAGTGTTTGTACCCCATAAAAAAGCCCTGCACCACCGCCGCCCGTAATCTCAGCCCCTCCATCAGACAGCTTCATCACATAAGCTTCTCTCGCTACATTCCCTCTTTTAAGAACAATAGCGTCTTTTTCAGTGCCTTTGACAAACTGCTTATGAATGGGTATTGTGATTCCCAATTGTTGCGCTACTTCTGTTTGTAGACATAGAGCAGCTTCTAAATCCTCAAAACCACATGCGCTATCTAATACAATACGGGTATTTCTTGTTAACCGAAAAACACCTTCCTTTAAGACACACTCCTTAGGACTTGGTATAAGATACATAACGATCTCCTTTTCAACTTTAATGATGTATTCATTATAGTTAATATTTTTATTCAAATACATCATCAATGTTTCCCTCTTTTAACACAATCTTGCTCAATATCCCACGCGCACACCCCTCAATAACCAAAAACAGGGTCCACCTCTTATGATGAGGTGAACCCTTGTTGTTACTATTTTCTTTTATTGTGCATCAAAATCTACATGGATTTTGCCTGCTGGTGTATTGATATCAATATAGGAGAGATTAAATTCATCCATCATCACATCAATCTTATATTCAAAGAAAACATCATCTTCTTTTTTTGACATAAAAATATAACTTCCGTTTTCTTTGCCTTCAATCTCATCGCAAAGTTCATCGTAAATCTCTTCACCATTCACAGCACCTGTATAACCTGCTGCTTTAATCTTGTCTTCAATCATTGTGTATAATGCTTCCATACGCTACCTTCTTTCCTTGGTTCATAAGCAATAGTCTATCCTTAAGTTCTATCTATTGTCAACCTGATTCTTGTAAAATATACAGTTTAATTGGCGCTTTCTAGGGTTCTATTTTTACGATAGCAGGTGCACGGTTTCTATTAAATTTAATCCTGTCCCCTATAGTAACACCATAAGACTCAAATTGCTGGATTGGCATGGCAAATGCATATTGTCGCCCTTCATCCTCTAAGGTGATTGCATATTGCCCCTGACCCTTTGACGCGGCAATAATTTCTCCCATCAGTGTTCGAGCACTCTCTTCACCCTCATTTTCTGTCCATTCCGTCTCTCCCGCTGCCGCTACATATTTTGACTTCATAGCCCCTACATTGATAAGTGTCTCTAATTCTTCTAGAGACTGGACATAAGGTGTCCCACCTCTAGAATACCCTATCGCACTACTTGTTTGCATATCCATAAGATGATCCATAAAGACTGTCACAAAGTCTACATTCTCTACCAGCCCAAAAATAATCTCTACATTTTCGGACATTTTGGCCAAAACCATAGGCCTTGTCATTTGGGTATCTTTGAAATCATAAGTAATTTGAATCTCATAAGGCTTCTCTTGAGTGCGCAAATGAACATCCCCGCGGTACTCGGCAAATTCAAGGGCATCAATCAATCCAATCACCTTGCTATTATTCCCTACATAGGGCGTACGGTATTGATACAACTTCCCTGCACCTGTGGGTTCTTCAAAAGGTTTTTGACTACTTGTAAGTAGCAGTGCCCCTAACCCCACAAATAACACTATGCCAATCATACCAAATCGCTTGGGGTATTTTGGGGTTTTTGCAAGCTTTTTAACTATCTCCAAACGATTTTTCATGATGCGCTTATCATCTGCTAGACCTAGTACTATTCCTTTTGTCTGACTATGACCATTCATTTCTAACATACGTAGTAACGTATGACCATATGCAAGCCTCTCCCCCTCAGCCAAACTCCACGCAACCTTAGCATCTGCTGCTAACTCCATATCTTCTCTGACCTTCTTAGCCAAATACCATAGGACGGGATTAAACCAGTGAATAGCTTGTATCCCCAAGAGCATCATATTGATCCACGGATCTCTTCTTTTAAAATGGGCTAATTCGTGTCTTAGAATATGTTCTAAAGCATCATCTTCTAGAACTAATACATCAGACGTTAACAAAATACGTGGTTTCCAAATACCTAATAGGGCTGGTGTATGGACTTCTTCTTGTAAAAGTAGTGTCACATCCCCTACCACATCCAACGCCACCTTGCTTCTTTCCATGAGATGCAGCACTCTCTGATCCTGAATCAGCGTACCTCGTCTTAATCTCTGCTCTAGTATCACTCTATGCATGACCCATACACTCCCCACACCAAGTACTCCCACAAGCCAACATACCACCCATGGATTAAGAATCCATGCGCCCCCATCTACCTGCTTCACTGTAGGTGCTTGATAATCTGTCATGACCACATACTCAGCTGACTCTCGTGTCCTTGCCTGCTCTTGGGTACTTATGGCTTGTTCCCCTGCTTGGAGTAGATTAAACAAACTCCACGAGCTCTCTGGTCCCATAGGCACAATAAGCTTTGCCAAAACGATTCCCCATAGGGCATACCTCCAAAATGGTGTGATGTATTGCCGTAACAAAAGACGCACCAACATCACCACAACACCTACAAAACTTGCGTACAACGAAGCGCTGATAATACTTTCTAGTATTTGGCCCATTATCTCACCTCTTGATCTTCTAATAGATTTTTAAGGTCTTCTACATCTTGTTTGGATAAAGTACTCTGATGGATAAAACTTGTCAGCATCATCTTTAGGGAGCCATCGTACATTTTTTTGAGAAAGGACGTATTAGCTTCTCTTTGGTACTGCTCCTGTGTCATCTGCGGTGTATATTGAAATGATTTGCCATTAATCTTCTCCGTGTTCACCGCCCCCTTAGCTACAAGTCTTGTCATAAGTGTCTGTATAGTCTTTGGTTTCCAGTCTGTTGTCTGTGTTAAGTGTTCTACGATCTGGGCACTTGTTGCCACTTCTAATTGCCATAATACTTTCATAACCTCTAACTCTGCTTCTGTGATTTGCGGTATCTGTTGCATCTCTTCCTCCCCTTTCAAAAAACAAAATGGATTACATATGTAAGTTGTTTTAATTCTTACACATGTAATCCATTTTGTCAATGCTTATTCAATTTCATTTCCTTTGATTTTCACTACCAAAATCGTAATCATCAAAATAAAAAAGAGTGTAGTCAAGAGGCTTCCCTCTATCCCGAATCCCCCTCCACTCAAACTATTATTTTTGAGTATACGGGTAATCCATAAGCTTTCCTGTGTTTCAAGCCCACTCACTGCAATACCAAACACATTACCCTGAAGCATGTTCCATGCGGCATGAAACCCACATGCACCCCATACACTCTGCTGCTTCACACAAAGCAGTGACAATGCCACACCGCAGAGCAAAATATTCATCAGGCTAATGACAGTCGTCCCATTATTCCCAAGGTGTAAACACGCAAAGACAATCGATGAAATCACAATCCCTTTGTATAAATCACTCTTTGCTGTAATCGTTGGTAGCATATACCCTCTAAGCAGAATCTCCTCTGCCGCTGTTTGAATGACCCATCCCAGCACAATGAGAGGAATAAGGAGCATCCCCCCTACTGCAAAACTCTGTCCATTGAAGCTCATCTCAAACTGCCCTGTAGCTACTAACAGCAACACAATGGCTGTTAGGCTCATTCCCGCCACTACAAATCCTCGTACATACTGTCCGATTGCCTTTTCTTTGTATAATCCTAAAGTCTCAATGCCCCTTCTACTTGTCTTTTGGACAAATAAAAAGAGCACTAAGAGACATAGACCAAACCCTATGATGAGCTGTAAATAATAAATATAGCTCACGGCACGCCCAATACTACTTCCGAGTGTATTATAAATCACACCACCTATTATACCTGCAATCATAAAGCCTATTGGCATGATTAGTAAAAAAAGAATAGGGGCTAAAATAATTTCCGAAGTGGTTGGCATCTTGCCTGCATAAGGTCCATCTAGAAACTTATTGCTCTTTTCCATTATAATTCCTCACTTTAAACGAAGAAGCTTAGATTACTCTTCATCATCCTCGTATTCATCTTCATCGTACTCTTCTTCATCTACAACTGGCTTAGCAATTGTAAGATTTGGCTCAGCTACACCTGCAACAGCAGCTTTTTTAACTGGAATACGAATCCCTTTGTTAAGGCCAAACTCGATAATAAATAAGTCATTGATCACATCAACTACTTTTCCGTACATCCCTGAGTTAAGAAGTACTGAATCCCCTACTTTAATACCACTTTGCATTTCAGCAGTTTGTTTGTCTCTTTTTTTCTGTGGTCTGATAATAAGTAACCACATGATACCGAATAAAAATACCATGTAAATTACAATTCCTAAAGTACTTTGCATTACATTTTCCTCCATTGTAAATAAATTATTTTGTTTTATATCCTTCTAAACGCATTTTTTTGTAAGTAGCGAACTCGCCCTTATCCAATGCATCTCGGATTTCTGTCATTAAGTTGTTGAAGTAGTGAAGGTTATGAATAACACAAAGCCTCATCCCCAACATTTCTTTTGCTTTGAGTAAGTGTCTAATGTAAGCTTTTGAATACTGCTGACAAGTCGGACACTGACAAGTTGTTGAAATAGGGTCCATATCCCGCTCATGCTTCTTGTTTAATAAGTTGAGCTTCCCTTCATTTGTATAAACATGGCCATGACGACCATTTCTTGCTGGTAATACACAGTCAAAGAAATCAATCCCACGGTCAACTGCTTCTAAAATATTCTCTGGTGTTCCTACACCCATAAGGTATGTTGGTTTGTTTTGAGGAAGGTATGGTACCACCTCTTCAAGGACATTATACATATCTGCATGGCTCTCACCTACTGCAAGTCCACCTACTGCATACCCAGGTAAATCAAACTCACGAATGACTTTGGCATGCTCTATACGAATATCTGGAATGACACCACCTTGGTTAATCCCAAATAACATCTGCTGTCTATTCACTGTATCTTCAAGACTATTAAGTCTGTTCATCTCATCCATACATCTCTTGAGCCATCTTGTGGTACGCTCTACAGACGGGATAATATAGTTACGGTCTGCAAGTGCTGGTGGACATTCGTCGAATGCCATAGCAATTGTAGAGCCGAGGTTAGACTGAATTTGCATACTTTCTTCTGGTCCCATAAAGATCTTACGACCATCAATATGAGATGAGAAGTATACACCCTCTTCTTTGATTTTTCTCATAGCTGCAAGTGAGAATACTTGGAAACCACCTGAATCTGTCAAAATAGGCTTGTCCCATACCATAAACTTATGAAGTCCACCTAAATCTCTGATGAGGCCATCCCCTGGTCTTAAGTGCAAGTGATACGTATTAGATAAGGCTACTTGCGTATTAATGCTATGAAGATCTTCTGACCCAAGGGCTCCTTTGATAGCGGCAACTGTTGCAACATTCATAAAGACTGGGGTTTCAATCACACCATGCACTGTGTGAAAGCGACCTCTTTTGGCTCTGCCTTCTACTTTTAATAACTCGTACATATACTGTCTCCATTCTTTTGTTAATACTACAATACAGTTTACAAGATATTTACCTTTTTTTCAACGTCTTAATCACTTTTATTTGAACCACTTGCAAGTATCTGCTAAAATAAAGTAAACTTTTTAAAATTATTTCACAAAGGAGGCCACTATGTCCGGCTCATTATTTGGAAAAAACTTTACAATTAGCACCTTTGGTGAATCTCATGGCCCAGCTATCGGCGTATTAATCGATGGCTGCCCTTCTAATATATCACTGACTTTAGAAGATATTATGAAGTCTATGAATCGCCGCAAACCTGGTAATGCCGCAATTGCTACTGCCCGCACAGAATCAGATCAGGTCGAAATTCTCTCAGGTGTGTTTGAAGGCCGTACCACTGGTACACCTATTGCCCTTCTGATTCGCAACCAAGACCAGCGTTCACACAATTACGATCACATCAAAGACGTTTATCGTCCATCTCATGCTGACTATTGCTATGATATGAAATATGGCTTCCGTGACTACCGTGGGGGCGGCCGTTCTTCTGCCCGCGAGACTGCTGCACGGGTTGCTGGTGGCGCTGTCGCAATGCGTCTTCTAGAGACACTAGGTGTTAGTGTTAATGCCTATACCAAGTCTATTGGCCCTATTGCCATCTCAGATGATGAAATCAACTTGAGTGAGTGCCCAAATAATCTCCTCACTATGCCACATGCCCAAAAAGCCCAAGAGGCTTATGACTATATCCAGCAAATCAAAGCAGAACAAGACTCTATCGGCGGGGTGGTTGAATGCCGTATCACAGGGCTTATGCCGGGTGTCGGCGAACCCATGTTTGATAAACTAGATGCCTTACTAGGGCAAGCCATGATGAGTATTAATGCCGTCAAAGCCTTCGAGGTAGGTCTTGGCATAGGTTGTAGTCAGCTCAATGGCTCCGCTTACAACGATGCCTTTTACAAAGACGCTTCAGGCAAAGTTACCAAACATACCAACTATTCAGGTGGGATACTAGGCGGCATCTCAGATGGCGACCCTGTGGTGATTCGTGCCCACTTCAAACCTACACCATCTATCGCTACAGCTCAAACAACACTAGATACTGCCCTTGAAGAAACAACTATTAGCATTCACGGTCGTCATGACCCGTGTGTTGTCCCCCGTGCTGTTGTTGTAGTAGAAGCAATGGCTGCCTTAGTTGTGGCAGACTTACTTTTATCTGCTACAACTTCTCATATTGATCGTGTCAAAGCTGCCCTTGGTTTACACTAAACCAAGTGGCACTTTGCTTATTTTTATATAAAAAGGATGATAAAGACACCATGAAACGCCAATTAAACTTAAATATACTGAAAGATGCACACGTACTCGATGTCTCTCTCGATAAACTCATAGGTGGTAACCATCCGCCTGTGAACCACTCACCAATCCTACCTAGCGAACCCGCTCTTTCCCTCTCGGAACTTAGCGCCACATTAGATAGTTTGTGCGAGGATCTTTTACATAGTGAAGAAGATATTTTATCTGCTGCTTCTACCAATGATTTCATCAATAAATATGCCTCATCTAAGGCGCTCCATTCTATTGATGACCTATTAGCTCAGTATAGCACCACCCAAGCTGCTCCAAGCCCATCTGATGCGCCTTTAAACTTTAAAGATTTACTTGAAGGATTCTAACCGATAACCTCATAAATCTTTGAGATTACTGTTCCTGTTGGAAGTGTGTATTTAGCATGTTGTTTCACACCTTCTGGCGCTTTTTCCATGGCATAACTTTCGCCAACGGCATCCAAAAGCTCCACATCATTGAAATAATCTCCAAATGCCATACACGCTTCTTTTGGCACATCTAACTGCTCTTGCAGTGCATGAATAGCCTGTCCTTTATTGACAAGTAAGTGGCCAAAATCTACCCAATGCTCACCTGATACCGCTAATTTAAAATGTTCTTCCCATCTTTCCTTCATGACGCTGGTAATCTCCTGCACATGCGTTTTATGATATACCGCAATTTTAATCGGTGCTTCTGTTACCTCTAATAAATCGTCTACATAGGCTCTACTATGATAGTATTTTTTAATTTCATCTTCAATTAATTCTGGTGCCGCTTCAATATAAGCACAATGCTCCGTACAAAGCACCGTAATAGCTCCCTCTACTTCTCTTAGCTCCTTGA
>JBOFEH010000052.1:0-2828 GCA_051647765.1 Cellulosilyticaceae bacterium
TATGGATGGGGAGCTTATATCGGTGGGGGTGGCAAGACTGCTGATCATACATTACAAGAGACATACAATCAAATTTATAGAAAGCAACTTGAAGAGGTTTTTAGTTATCAAGACGTCTATGGATTGCGCTATAAAGAAATATGGTTTGATGGGAGTTGTGGTGTAGCAATCGGGGACTTGATTGATAAACATGCGGAAAGTGCTGTGATTTTCCAAAGTCCACAGGCGACGATTCGCTGGTGTGGTACAGAATCGGGAAAAGTAAATGATCCGGCTTGGAGTAGTCTGGATAGTAGATACTTAAAGATGGGGATTGCTACAGCTTACCATAGTGATCCTGATGGTGATGCATGGGCACCTATAGAAGTGGATACCACGCTTTATAATCATAATTGGTTCTGGAGCAAGGCGAATGAGAAGAAGAGAAAAACACTGGAAGAGTTGATGGCTTTTTACTACCAATCAGTAGGGAGAGGTGCGGTTGCATTGCTGAATGCATCCCCAACTTGTACAGGGGCCATTAGTGAAGAGGACGTGAAGCGATATGCTGAGTTTGGTGCAGAGATTGAAAGACGGTTTGCCCATCCGCTAGGGCGCATGACACATCAGTCTGATGGCGCAATCATTATTTTTGATCAACCAACTTGGATCAACCATGTAGTGGTTATGGAAGATTACCGAGAAGGTGAAAATATTCGCCAATACACGCTGGAAGGTTTGAAAGATGGCATATGGCATGAGATTGCCACTGGAAGTATGATAGGTAGAAAGAAGATTCAAGTGTTTGAAGATATAGAGGTAGATCAGCTGAGATTCAAAGTCTTAGTAAGCTGCCAAGAGCCGAGGATTCGTGCTTTTGAAGCATATCATGTAGAGGGTGTAGCGATTGCATCTTTGGTGAGCTGCTTAAATGATACAGTAGCAATCCATGGACAATCAGGCGTGTGTTGTTTGGAATGGGCAGATAAGGGATGGGGAGACTGGCAAGAACTCTATATTGATTTATCTCAACAAGTGAAGGTGCCTGGGCAATATGAAATTAAGTTTGAAGCAGAAGCACTTGAAATTAAAGATGAGATGGGGATACTCGAAGGATATGAAACCCCACATATCCTGACAAAGATCGATGCAAATACATATCATATCAATCGGACATCGGTCATTACAGGGGATGAAATCACAGCTATGACATGTAAGGTAAGGTGTAAAGCCGGGAAAAGTCAGGGACGGGTAATGATTAGTCCAAGATAAGTGAATAGCCATTTTTATATAATAGAACAGGATCACCCATCATAAAATAATAGAGAAGATGAGATGATTATATGTTAAAGAAAATACCAGCGATTATTTCACCAGAATTGATGAAAATTCTAATGGAAATGGGACATGGCGATGAGATTGTTTTTGCTGATGGAAATTTTCCAACAGCATCAAACGCAAAACGTGTCGTCAGGTGTGATGGGCACACGGTAACAGCGCTTCTAGAAGCAATCTTGCCATTCTTGCCACTAGATACCTATGTGGAAGCACCAGTAGGCTTAATGCAAGTGGTGCTAGGCGATCCGGTAGTTCCTACTATTTGGGAAGACTACAAAGATGTGATTACAAAACACGAAGGACAATCGCGCGGTATTGAATACATTGAACGTACGGCATTTTATGAAAGAGCAAGGAAGGCCTATGCGATCGTAGCAACGAGTGAAAGTGCACTCTATGCAAATATCATCCTCAAAAAAGGGGTAATAACCCAATAATTAACCTCAAAAAAGGAGTGAGCCGTTGATCGGTTCACTCCTTTTTCTACGATGCTTATCAAAAAATAATCTAGAAATCTAGGAAAGTACCCCCCTTATGCGTAAGATGTTCAAAATCTACAATAAAATCACTTACAGCTTGATCGGTGAGTGGGTGACGTAGGAGTTGTCTGATTATATCAGGGGCGGCTGTAATCGTGTCGCCACCTGCAAGGGCAATTCGAAATACCTGCTCTACATTTTTGAAACTTGCGGCAAGAAGTTGTGTCGGTAAATCATACTGGGTGAGAAGTGTTTGGATAGTCGTAGCAACTTGTACGCCATCTGCACCAATCATATCAAGCCGATTGACATAAGGTGCTACAAATTGGGCACCGGATTGTGCTGCTAGAAGGGCCTGCATAGGTGTATAAATAGCGGTAGCCGTGATGTTGATGCCCTGCTTATGAAGAAGCTGCATGGCTTTAATCCCCTGTTCGGTAACAGGGACCTTAATGAAAGTGTGATCGCCTAGGCGTTCGCACATATGGACCCCTTCTTGATACATCGCTTCAGCAGTAGTAGAAAGTACTTGGGCATGAAGTTGGAATGTTTCGCCTAGGAGCGCTTTAATAGATCGGAGTGTTTCTAAAGGGTTTTTATTTTCTCTCGCAAGAAGAGAAGGATTAGTTGTTACACCGTGCACAACGTAATGATTTAAAATACTTTCGATTTCTTTGAGGTTAGCACTATCAATATAAATTTTCATAAATTTCCTCCTAGGCATTAAATTTGGCAAGTTGATCGTAAATGGGTAGTAGTTGATGATAACTCTGTTTAAACAAAGAGATCAGCTCTTCATAAATGGCGTGATTTTTGGGCTTAGGGGTCATGGTGTGATCAGTATGGATAAATTGTTTGACGACATTGAGATCTTGATAGACGCCTACCCCGACACCTGCAGCAATGGCGGCACCTAGAGAGGAGGCTTCTTCCAGCAGATGAGGTACATGGACGGGGAGATTATAAATATCAGCCATCATTTGGACCCAAAGATTATTCTTTGCACCACCACCAATAGCGGTGATTGCGTTA
>JBOFEH010000053.1:0-17759 GCA_051647765.1 Cellulosilyticaceae bacterium
TAATTGTATCATATCATAGCAAGACCTAGCAGAGTGCTATAACACTTAGCAGTCACTTCGATACAGTCGTAAAATCATATCATAGCAAGACCTAGCAGAGTGCTATAACCACAATGACTCATATGATATCAATTGCCCCATCATATCATAGCAAGACCTAGCAGAGATAATGGCAAAAATTAAAAATATAACTGAATAATCATATTATACTATAAAAATAAAATTATAGAAATAATAAAAAGTTATTTGGGGGAATCTTCGTTCTCATCGCATTTATACAAGTAGAGGATATTCATGTGAGGAGCGATGTAGAGATGAATTTACGAATGATTAAGTACCAGCCAGAGTTAAATGCTGTAACAGGGAGTGTGACAGCGACGATTATTATGGGGCAGCTAGAGTATTGGTTTGATAAGACGAAGGGAGAGGCGTTTTATAAGTTTTTGGCGCCTTGCGAGGATGAGTGTTATAGAGAGGGCGATAGCTGGTGTGAGGAGTTAGGGTTTACAGCGAGTGAGTTTAGGAGTGCTTTTGGGCGTATTGGCAAGGTGTATAAGTCCAAGAAGGCGTATTTGGAGAGTGGGGACAAGTTTGGGGGTAAGCTGTATCTTTCCTATTATGACAGGATTAGAAGGCGAACTTATTATTTGAGAAATCAAGAGCTTATAGAGGTTGTACTAGAGAATGAGAAAAAGGGGCACTCTACAACTAAAGATTCGTTAGTTCCAATAACAGAAGACTACGCACAAGATTTACAGCATCAGAATAAGACAGAAGATGACGTGCAAGAGCGAGGGATTCATCATCAAATTATAGCTTGTTATCATGAAATTTGTGAACACCTACCGAGGGTTACGAAGCTTAGTAAAGCGCGTCGTGAGTTGATTGATAGGTTAGTCCAGCAGTTAGGGGCCAAGAAAGAGACTTTTTGCGAGCTTTTTAGGAAGGTAGCGGCTAGTGACTTCCTAAGTGGTAGGGGAGCTAATAGTCATTGGCGTGCGAGCTTTGATTGGCTGATGAATCCAGTCAAAGCGAGAGGTATACTAAATGGCCAATACGATCAGTGGACAAGCTCTAGTGCGAGCCCTAATCCTAAATTACAGGGGGTTAGACAAGCTTTTAATAAGACCTATACCCATAATTGGGATTATGAGCAGTTAGAGGAGATGGCCTATGCCCATTTTGTATCACAGCTCTAACCTATACAGGCCCTAAGTTGTGATACAATGAGAAAAAGGAGTGTGATACGATGCAATACGTGATTGTGTCAGAAGTAACAGGAGAAGCAGGAGATTTTAATAATAGTTTAAGACGAGAGGTCAAGGAGAAGCTAGGGGCGCGTTCTTCTAAGCTACCAGCCCATTTTACCATTAAGGCGCCTTTTGAATATGAGGGAGATTTAGGTGAGCTAAAGGGTGTACTAGAGCAGTTTGCAAAAGGGGAAAAAGCCTATCCTTACCGATTGGAGGGTTATGACCACTTTGATGACCGTGTGGTGTATATGAAGGTACTGATGTCAGCAGAGGCTAAAGACGTACATGATCGTTTGTTAGATGCTATGGCATGTGTGCCCTATATCCAGTATACGAGAAATGATGGCAAAGATAAGACGTTCCATGTGACCGTATCTTCTAAGCGAATTCAGCCAATCTTTCATAAAATATGGGATTATGTGAAGGATTATCCCTGTGATTTTGACTGTTGGTTTGATAATATCGCCATTTACAGATGGGAAAATCAAACATGGGTATTGGAGGGGCGGTATGAATTAGGGCAAAACGAACAAAAATAAACTAGGGTTATTGTTAGTTTTGTGACTTTGGCATAGGGATACATGTCAAACAATACATAAAATAAAGCAGTGGCTATGATTGAAAGTGACTGAAAATGAATTTAAATGACTAAAAGTGACTGAAAGTGATTGAAAATGACTGAGATAAGCAGTAGAATAAAGACAAGGAAGTGGTAAGCATGTTAACAGAAGAGAGGCAACAACTGATTTTGCAACAATTAAAGCAACAAGGCACTGTGACAGTAGCAGAGCTGGTGGCGCAATTAGACACATCAGAGTCTACTATTAGACGTGATCTCACTGTACTGAGTGAGAGAGGACAGCTCAAAAAAATCCATGGAGGTGCCATGTTAGAGCAGGGCGTAGCCACCCATATTGAATACCAGATGGACTGTAAGCAAACCATGAATCAGCTAGAGAAGCAGTGTATTGCAAGGTATGCAGCGCGTCTGATTGAAGATGGTGATGTGATTTATTTGGATGCTGGGACAAGCACAGAGCGTATGATTGATTTTATTGAAGCAAAGGATTTGGTGGCTGTAACCAATGGGATAGGACATGTGAAGAAGCTACTTCAAAAAGGGATTCAAACAGTGATGATAGGTGGCTCAGTGAAGGCGGTTACAGAGGCTGTAATTGGCGTTAATGCAGTGGCTGAGCTAGATAAATATCATTTTACCAAAGGGTTCTTTGGGACCAATGGTGTAAGCGGCTATAAGGGCTACACAACACCTGATATAGAAGAAGCTATGGTCAAACAAAAAGCCATACAAAAAAGCAATGAAGTGTATATATTAGCGGATCATACAAAGATTAATGAGGTAAGCTTTGTACGGTTTGCCAAGATTGACGAGGCGACGCTGATTACGGATAGACAAGTAGATGGTAAGTTACATGAACAGACAACAATAATAGAGGTGGACAGCAATGATTAGTACAGTAACTTTAAACCCTTCCATTGATTATATGGTAGAGGTAGAGGCATTCAAAGTAGATGCAGTAAATCGTACAGTAAGTGAGAAGATATTCCCAGGTGGTAAGGGAATCAATGTATCAATCGTTCTACAAAACTTAGGTGTAGCCAATAAGGCACTTGGATTTGTGGCAGGATTTACAGGAGAGGAAATCTCAAGACTTGTAGGTGAATATGGTGTAGAGAGTGACTTTATTACATTAGAGCAAGGGCTATCTCGTATTAATGTTAAGCTCAAAAGTGACCAGGAGACAGAAATCAACGGCAATGGTCCTCAGATAGAGAAGGCACATATTGAGGGGCTCTATGCAAAGATTGATGACTTGGTAGAGGGGGATGTATTGGTACTTGCAGGCAGCATCCCAAGTACAGTTTCTAGTGATATTTATCAGCAAATCATGAGAGATTTTGCACACAAAAAAATAGAGGTGGTTGTAGATGCCACAAAAGACTTGTTAATGAATGTCTTACCACTCAAACCATTTTTGATTAAGCCAAACCACCATGAGTTAGGCGAACTATTTGGGGTTCAGATTACCAATCAGGACGAAGTGGTAGTCTATGCCAAGAAGCTTCAAGAGCAAGGGGCGAGAAACGTGCTTGTATCTATGGCTGGAGATGGGGCTGTACTGGTAACAGAAGATGGTCAAATCCTAAAGCATACAGGACTCAAAGGCACAGTCAAAAACTCAGTAGGTGCAGGAGACTCTATGGTAGCAGGCTTTATCGCAGGGTATATGGCAAACAAGAACTATGAAGAGGCTTTCAAGATGGGGATTGCTACAGGAAGTGCATCAGCATTCTCAGAGGCATTAGCAACCCAATCAGAAGTAGAACAATTACTTAAACAATTATAGAACGTATGTAACGATAGCAGACAACAGAAGGAGATGACAGCATGAGAATCGTAGATTTGATTAAACAAGAAGGCATGGATCTGGCATTTGAAGCATCGAGCAAGGCGAGTGCAGTCGACAAGCTTGTAGATTTGATGGGCAACACAGGTGTACTTAAGGACAAAGAAGGTTATAAGACAGCTATCCTAACAAGAGAGGACCAAGGCAGTACAGGGATTGGGGATGGGATTGCTATTCCTCATGCCAAGACTGCAGCGGTCAAAACACCAGCATTAGCAGTAGCACGTTCTGTAAATGGCGTGGACTATGAGAGCTTAGATGGCGAAGTGGCAAAACTATTCTTCATGATTGCAGCGCCAGCGGGTGGGGAGAATGTCCACCTCGATGTATTATCACGTTTATCAACGATTCTCATGGATGAGAGCTTCATCCAAAGTCTATTAGATGCCAAGACAAAAGAAGACTTCTTAGCATGTATTGATGCGAAGGAAAAGGAGAAGTTTGGCAAAGAGGAAGCGAGTGAAGCGAAACCTGTGGCAAGTGGTAGCTACAAAGTACTTGCAGTAACAGCATGTCCAACAGGAATTGCCCATACGTATATGGCGGCAGAGAGCTTACAAAACAAAGCAGAAGAGAAGGGCATCTCTCTCAAAGTAGAGACAAATGGTTCGACAGGTGCCAAAAACCAGCTGACAGCAAAAGACATTGAAGCGGCAGAGTGTATTATCGTTGCGGCAGACAAAAAAATAGAGATGGCACGTTTTGAAGGCAAAAAAGTCATCATCACAAAAGTAGCCAATGGGATTCATAAAGCAGATGAATTACTTGAGCGTGCAGTACGTGGGGATGCGCCAGTGTATCATCACGATGGCCAAGCAGAAGAAGGTACATCAGCGGATGACAAGGAAGGCTTTGGTAGACAAATCTACAAGCATCTGATGAATGGTGTCTCTCATATGTTACCGTTTGTTATTGGCGGGGGATTACTTATTGCCCTAGCGTTCTTGTTTGATGATTATGCCATTAATCCAGCAAACTTTGGTTCGAATACACCGTTTGCAGCATTCCTTAAGAGTGTAGGTGATGCGGCATTTGGATTTATGCTTCCAGTATTAGCAGGATATATTGCTATGAGTATTGGTGAGAGACCAGCACTTGCAGTTGGTTTTGTAGGGGGATTATTAGCCAATACAGGTGGTGCAGGTTTCTTAGGTGCATTATTAGCAGGTTTTATTGCAGGGTACCTTATCAAAGGTCTTAGCAAACTCTTTAGTTATTTACCACAATCATTAGAAGGTATCAAACCAACATTATTATACCCATTATTCGGGACACTTCTTATTGGCGCAGTGATGACATTTATCGTGAACCCTCCAGTAGCAGCAGCGAATACAGGAATGGCCAATGTCTTAAATAGTATGGGAACAACAAGTCAAGTCTTATTAGGAATTGTCGTAGCAGCGATGATGGCTATTGATATGGGAGGCCCAATCAATAAGGCTGCCTATGTGTTTGGTGTCGCATCACTAGAAGCAGGGAACTACGGCATTATGGCGGCAGTTATGGCTGGTGGTATGGTACCACCATTAGCAATTGCCTTAGCAACAACAATCTTTAGAAGTAAATTTAGCACAAAAGACAAAGAAGCAGGTCTTACAAACTATATTATGGGGCTTTCATTTATTACAGAAGGAGCGATTCCTTTTGCGGCAGCAGACCCGCTCAGAGTCATTCCAGCAGCAGTGGTTGGTTCAGGGATTGCAGGTGCCCTTACAATGGCATTTGGATGTGCCCTTAGAGCGCCACATGGAGGAATCTTTGTACTCCCAGTTATTGAGAATCCATTAGGCTATGTAGCAGCCGTTGTAATCGGTGCATTAGTAGGAGCAATCATACTTGGATTACTGAGAAAACCACTCGAACAAAAATAAATCAAATAGAGTACAAATAAGAAAACAGCTTACCTTAAAGGTAGGCTGTTTTCTTGTCTTGGAGTAGGGTGAGAGTGTTGTGTAATAAATCAAAAT
This sequence comes from Cellulosilyticaceae bacterium, assembly GCA_051647765.1. Lineage (GTDB taxonomy): Bacteria > Bacillota > Clostridia > Lachnospirales > Cellulosilyticaceae > JBOFEH01. The sequence continues at coordinate 5,650 of JBOFEH010000053.1, forward strand.
ACGTTAAAATAGAATAAACAACTTAAGGTGGAGGCGCTATGGAACTTAAAATTAACAAACAATATGTACTAGATACTGCAAAAAAAATACTATTATGTGACAGTCCAAGTGGATTTTGTTATGACGTCATGGGGATGATTGAAGAGATTGCTACAGGATTTGGGTATGCTTTCGAGAAAACACAAAAAGGTTGTGGCATCATTACGATTCCAGGGCAAAAAGAGGGTAAGGTCATTGGACTTTCAGCACACGTAGATACATTAGGTGCGATGGTAAGATCTATCGGAAGTGATGGCACGCTGAAGTTTACTTTGATTGGTGGGGCTATTGCACCAACACTAGATGGAGAATACTGCACAGTACGAACAAGAGATGGTAAACGCTATACAGGGACGTTTTTAAGTACAAGTCCAGCGGCACATGTGTACGCAGACAGTAGTTCAAAAACGAGAGACCCACAAAATATGGAGATTAGACTAGATGAGGTTGTAAAATCCAAAGAAGATGTAGAAAAACTAGGGATGATGGCAGGGGATTATATCTTTATAGACCCTAAAACAACGATTACAGAAAGTGGCTTTATTAAGTCTAGATTTATTGATGATAAAGGCAGTGTAGCGGCGCTCATGGGCTTGTTAGAAGCTTTTAGTGGACAAGGTGTCGTGCCAACATATACGACCAAACTCTTTATTTCGGTGTACGAAGAAGTGGGACATGGTTCATCTTATATTCCATCAGATATTACAGAGATGATTGCTGTCGATATGGGATGTATTGGAGAGGACTTAGGATGCAGCGAGTATGATGTGTCGATTTGTGCCAAAGATTCAGGTGGTCCATATGACTACGAGATGGTCACCAAATTAGTAGAACTGAGTAAACTATATGATATCCAATATGTGGTTGATATCTATCCAATGTATGGCTCAGATGTGGGGGCAGCTATGCGCGGTGGTAACAACATTAGAGGGGCACTTATTGGGCCAGGAGTACATGCATCTCATGGTATGGAGCGTACCCATTATACAGCCATTGAGAATACCATGCAGCTCCTTTACAGGTATTTAGTACAGGAATAAATCAGTAGAAATAAGAATAGATATAACTAGGTGGTCAAATGGGGGGATTAACAATGCATCAAGAGAGAATAAGTGCCTACTTTGACAAGCAAAAAAAATTCAGTGGGATTGTCTTAGTAGCAAAAGGACAAGATGTGGTTGGTATGTATACGGCGGGGTATGCGGATAGCTTGGAAAATCAACCCATTACAGAAGAAACACAGTTTTTAGTACCGGGGATTTCCAAACTATTTGTGGTACTGAGTATCATCAGCCTTATTCGTAATGGTGAACTGCGTAAAGAGGATTTAATCAAAAAATATGTGCCACATATTGATAATGGTGTGGGGATTAACATTCAACATTTGCTCAATCACACCTCAGGGATAGTGGATTTTACAAAATGCCAAAAAGAAATAGATTGCTATACGGAGCAAGAAGCTTGGCATATTGCCAAGCTCATGATGGAAAAGAAGGGGCGATTTGAACCGGGTAAGAAGTGCCAAGAAAGTGAGACGGATTATTTGATTCTTGCCGAAATCATAGGTGTTGTAGCAGGTGTTACTTATGAGGAATATGTCAAACAAGAAATCATAGGGCCACTCAAACTAGGCAATACATGTTTTATGTCGGATTATCCAGTCAATCTTGCAAAACCTCATAACAAAGGGATTGTAGGGGAAATGATGCATAGCTCAGTACTGATGGGTTGGAGTGATGTGGTAACCACAGCAGAGGATTTGTGGAAATTACAGCAGGCTTTAGACAAAGGAGAGTTCGTCCCTTACAGATTGATTGAAGAGATGGAGAGTCCTATTGGCAAAAACAAATGTGGCGATGGTTTTGTGGTAGATGATTTGTGGAAAGAAAAATGCGTCTACCTGTCAGGTGTCACAGAAGGTGGTTATATGTCTTATATGGCAAGATACAAAACCTCTAAATACACCACTATTTTGCTCAGCAATGAAGTGGGCAAAGTCGATTTGCAAGAGGTAGAGCAGAGTATGATGGAAAAAGTGAGAAATGAAAAACTATCATTATTGAAAAAAATTATCAAACAGTAAACTTATAGGTTTTCTTTTAACCATTAACAAAGCAACATTAACTAGTGTCATCCAGACAATCAAGGGTAAAACAGCGATTATACTAGTAATGGTAACAGGTTTTAAGAACTACCAAGAAAAAAATGAAGAAAGTAGTGCGTGTACTTGAGATTTCAAAGTATACGCACTACTTTTTTGAAGATTCTTTGTAATTATAAATAGGCTCAAAATTAAATATTAAACTAAATATTAAATTTGTTCAATAGATTATATTTGTGTGATTTAGAAGGAAGTCCAACCACCGTCTGTTTGGACAATAGCGCCTGTCATATGGGATGAATCATCAGAAGCTAAGAATAAAATAGAGGCTGCTTGTTCTTCGGCAGTAGCATCTAAGTTAGTAGCGCTTTTTAAGATACTTTTTGTTTTTTGACCAGCCATAGAGCCAGCAGCAGCTGGGTCCATACCGTTTGCAATTGCCTGTTCTCTTCTAGCTTTGACATAAGCCATAGCTTCTTCAACCATTGGCGTATCTGTACCAGCTGGGTTTACTGAATTGACACGGATACCAAAGCGGGCATAATCTAGTGCAAGGTTTTTGGTAAGACCATTAACAGCATGTTTTGAGGCAACATAGGCTGGGTTACCTGGTAGTCCTGTAATACCTGCAATTGAGGCATTATTGATAATGACCCCTGGTATAGCGCTATTAATGAAAGCATTAATCTCATGTTTGCAGCAGAAAAAAACAGAATAGAAGTTATTATACATCGTAAAGTCTAGGCGTTCTTTATCTAATTGATGTGCGGGACTTGGTTGACCCATAACACCTGCATTATTTACTGCAATATCTATCTTGCCGTATTTTTCTAATGTGGCAGCGATCATTTGCTCAGCGGATTCTTCTAGGGACAAATCTAAGTTGAGATAGATGGCATCACCTTGATCGTCAACAATTTCTTGAAGTAACTGTTGACCTTCTATTTCCTTAATGTCTACTAAAACTAATTTTGCACCTTCTTTATAAGCCCTAATAGCAGTTGAACGACCAATGCCTGTAGCTGCCCCTGTAATAATCATAACCTTATCTTGAAATCTTCCCGCATAATACGTAATAGCCATAATGTCCTCCTAGAATTAATTAGTTTGAGGTGTACTGTAAAATTTCATATTCAAGCAGTTTGTTTTTTAAGATGAGATCATATTTTTGAGATTCTTTTAGTGGTGCATTCGCATCTTGTTCGAGGAGCTTCTTAGATTGTTCATATTCTTTAATGAGTTCTGATAGATACTCTTTAAGGGTTTGGGGGAAAAGATATTTGTTGATGAGAAGCCCTAATATACAACCTAAGACGGTAAAGAAAATACGAAAGACTAGGATTTCAGCACCCGCTCCCCCCATAGCGACACTCCCTAACGCAGAAACTGCAATAAGAGAAGTTGAGATATAATATTTTTTCATGAATAGGTTGATATATGCCAAGAAAATAGTGATATTTAATCTCATCATGTTATCTTGAACAACTGCAAAAATAGGTACAAATAAGAGTATGCCCAAAATAGTACCTAAAACGCGTTCAAAGGCTTTTTTTCCTGTACCTTCCATATAAGGCTGAATAATGGCTATAAGTGGAAATATCATCCACCGTCCATAAGTTAGATTGAGCAAATCAGACAATAGTATGATAAGGCTTAAAGATGTTGATAGTTTTAGTGCAAATCTAAAGGTAGCGGAGCCTAAGATAATCGGTTTGAACCAACTTCGAGGGGAATAAATCACACTATTGTTAGTTAGGGAAACTTCGTCCATGAGATTAAGTGCTTCAGGTAAATCTTTGAGAGCATTGATAATGGGGGACAGGCTCTCGGTGTTAGAATAGTGCTGTAAAGTTTGCCAAATAGACAAAATTCGCTCGAGAGAGTCGGATTTGTTAGTGTCGTTATAAAAGTATATATCTAATCCTTCTAGTAAATGCATTAAATGATAAAGACAATCCTTATCGTGAGGTGACAAATCTGCTGTAGAAAGATGACATAAGGAAGTGTAGATATTTTCCAAACTTAAAACCAAGAGCAACGATCCTTTTGAACGCGTATCGTATAAGGCTCTAAACATAGGTTTGCTGAGTGGATAGATGGTTAGGGGAGAAGCATCGTTGGCAGTTCCATCTAAAAGAGAGTCTAACTGCTGCTGTATGACAGAGAGCAGTTGTTTTTTTGTATAAGAAACTGTCTTATGGAAACGTCTGCGGTTAAGGACTAGCTGAATGAGTAAGATATAGACACATCCAACTAAAATAGCGACTAATCTCAGTGGGAGACCAGTCGGTTGGACTGGTGCAGAAAGCCCCATGAAGATATATGCCAACAAAAATGGAAAATACATATTTTCTTTGTAGGTGTAGAAGCCTTCATAGACAATCCAGAAGATTACTACTGCATTAGTAATTAAACCTAGAAAAGGATTGATATTAATTAAGGTAGCAGCAATGCTGAGAGTCATAAGAATGGCTGTGATAAAAACAGTTTTTTTAACTAAGTTTTCGTTGAGGTCGATGGCAACTAAACTTAATGCAACCACCACTATAGCGACAGCAACAATAGAGTTAGACATCCCGAAGAACTTGGCGAAAATATTAATAAATATTGAGTTAGCGATAAAGGTAAGCGTTTGAGTAATGAATTGTTGTCTTGTAATAAGAACACCTCCAGATAGTGAGATAATAAGTCGTTCTTATTATGTCCCCAAATAATAACAAAAACAGTGTGAAATTATTGGATGGATTGTGGCCTAGATAAAAAAAGAAAAAATAATTTATGCTAAAAAAATAAGCCTCCTCAAAGCTTAGAATGTTGGAAGGCTCATAAAAATAGTTGATTTTTCTTAATAAAGATGCCTCGATATTAGGGATCTTTTCTATTGGGGATTTACCCCTATGGATGCACCGCTTTTTGTTTGAGGTAGAGACCCTCTAAGATATCATAGGTGATACGAAGTTCACCGTATCCAGAGCCAATATCAAGATTTGGCTTATTGGTGCCGTGGAAGTCACTGCCTCCAGTAGGCACAAGACTATACTTGAGGCATAGATTGAGTAAATCCATGCTCTCGGCAGTGCTATAGCGTGAGTAGATGGCTTCGAGTCCATCTAGCCCAGCGCTCATCAAGTCTTTGATGAAGGTATCAAGCTGATCAGGCTCAAATCCATAGAGTAGTGGGTGGGCAATCACAGCGATGCCCCCAGCCTCATGGATGAGGTCGATACAGGTCTTGTAGTCCATGCTTTGCTTAGGCACATAGGCAGGCTTGCCACCAGAAAGGTACTTGGCAAAAGCCTCGTCCATAGAGGCTACATAGCCTTTGGCAAGGAGCGCGCGGCCAAAGTGGGCGCGTGTAAGGATGCTCTTGTCATCCCCTTGGGCACGTAGGTCTGCCATAGTAATGTCAAAACCAAGTGCTTGGAGCTTCTCTAGCACCAAGTCGTTGCGGCGGTCACGTTCTTTGACGAGCTCTTGAAGTTTGTCAAGCAGCGGGGCGCTACTTGGATTAATATAATAACCGAGTATATGGATTTCTTTGTTGGCATAATGAGCAGTTAGCTCAATTCCAGGAATCACTGTCAGGTCAACACTCTTACCAGCTAGGATACAATCCATAACACCTGAGGTGGTATCGTGGTCTGTGAGTGCAATGGCACTAAGGCCTTTTGCTTTGGCATAAAAAGCCAGTTCACGAGGCGTGAGTGTACCGTCAGATGTTGTTGAATGAACATGTAAGTCAATGAATTGCATAGTACACCTCCTTAAATACTATTTATTTTATCATACTTCGAGGCAATTGCACGTAAAATATAACGTGGGACAAATTCTGAATAAAGGGGGGATATCAATGAGTAAACACAAACATAGCAAAAAAATGCAGTTAGACATACCACTTATTAGTATGACACTACTTAAGGCGAATGTGATAGGCTACGCACTCACTGCCATATTTATTATTTTTACATCAATCATGCTTACATATACCAATATGGGACCAAGTTTTGAAAAAGCGATCGTGATGATAGGCTGTATGGCGGCAGCATTTTTGGTAGGGTTTGATACTGCAAAAATCGACACACGTAATGGCTATAAATGGGGTGCTATAGGTGGTGCGAGTTACCTCGTCATCTTCATGGTGATGGCAGCTATCACACAAGGGATGAAAGGGCTTAATGTAGGCTATTTATTCACATTGGCATTACTCATCGTACTAAGCAGTGCTATAGCGGGGATGGTTTCCGTAAACGCACAAAAATAGTAGGAAAGTGCGACTACGAGGCATTTCACTCCTGCGCGAACCAATACATGACTACAGGTCATTATTGTTCTGTTGGCAAAAGTAACAACATATGGTATAATAGAACAGGTTTATTGCGAGGAGGGAAAATGTCATGAAACACGTAAAAACTCTTAATACTAAAAACTTAAAAAACAGTGCAGCTAAAGGTGGTTGTGGTGAGTGTCAAACATCTTGCCAATCAGCATGTAAAACATCTTGTACTGTAGGAAATCAAGCTTGCGAAAAATAAGTGTTGATTAGAATGAAGGCTATCAGCGTCGAGTTGGTAGCCTTATTTATTAGGTATTCATATTGAATGGACATAGAAAGGAAATCAGACATGATTCATAAATTTAAATTCGAAAACTCAAATATTGTAATGGATATACATAGTGGTGCCGTACATCTTCTAGATGAGGTAGCTTACGAAATCGTTGAAGATGTGATTGTTTTATCAAAAGATGAAGTACTTACGAAGTATCAAGACCAATTCCAACAAGATGAGCTTTTAGAGGCTGTTGAAGAATTACTTGAACTCAAAGAGCAAAGTATGTTGGATACAGAAGATACTTATAGAGACCTTGTACCAGCATTTATGGAGAGACAACCTGTGGTAAAAGCCCTTTGCCTTCACGTAGCACATGACTGTAACTTAGCATGTAAATACTGCTTCGCTGGAGAAGGTGAATACCATGGTGAGCGTGGTATGATGAGCGCAGAAGTTGGAAAAGCTGCCATCGACTTCTTAGCCAAAAACTCAGGCAATAGAAAAAACATCGAGGTAGACTTCTTTGGTGGGGAACCTCTTATGAACTTTGGCGTTGTCAAAGAAGTGGTAGACTATGCAAGAAGCATCGAAGCAGAGACTAACAAAAACTTTAGGTTTACAATGACAACAAATGGGGTACTTCTAAGTGATGAAATCATTGATTACCTTAATGAAAACATGCACAATGTGGTACTGAGCTTAGATGGTAGACCAGAAGTGAATGACCGTATGAGACCAACATGTAATGGCAAAGGAAGCTATGATGTGATCTTACCTAAGTTCAAAAAACTTGTGGAAAAACGTGGTGGCAAGCAATACTATATCCGTGGGACATTTACACACCACAACTTAGACTTTGCAGCAGACGTGACACATATGGCAGACCAAGGCTTTGGTGAAGTATCTGTAGAGCCAGTAGTAGCACCAAGTGAGATGGAGTATGCACTTCAAACAGGGGATATCCAAACAATCTGTAAGGAATACGAGAAACTTGCTAAGGAAATGCTAAGAAGACACAAAGAAGATGGCGAGTGCTTTAACTTCTTCCACTATATGATTGACTTAACAGGTGGTCCATGTGTACACAAGCGTCTTGCAGGATGTGGTTCAGGGACAGAGTACCTTGCAGCAACACCAGATGGTGAGCTTTATCCATGTCACCAATTCGTAGGGATGCCAGAGTTCAAGATGGGTGATGTGTGGACAGGCGTAACCAATACAGAAAAACGCTGTGATTTTGAAAAATGTAACGTTTATAGCAAGAATGAATGTGCAAATTGTTGGGCGAAATTCTACTGTAGTGGTGGATGTGCAGCAAATTCATACCATTTCCATGGGCATATTAACGATACTTATGAAATCGGATGTGAGCTTCAGAAAAAACGTATTGAATGTGCAATTGGTCTAAAAGCCGAGCTTTGTGAATAAGATTATTGGTATTTATTGACTAAATTAAGTGACAATTATATAATGAGTGCAATAAGTTTATTAGATGAAGGAGGAGAGAGAGGATGAAAGGGAACACTAAGACAAAACTTAAAAGTGCAATCGCCTTAATACTCATGTTAGCTGTAGTAGCTGGTAGCGGCGTTATAGCATATATGGGTGTAGGGGCAGACAATGTACTCGGGATAGAAAACATTAGACTTGGTCTTGACCTTCAGGGCGGTGTGAATATCGTCTATGAAGCAGCTATTGAGAATCCAACAGCTGAAGATATGAAGGCAGCACAAGCTATGATTCAAAACCGTCTTGACAAAGAGAACTACACAGAGGCTGAGACATCTATTGAAGGGGACAATCGTATAAGGGTAGATATTCCTGGGGTAGATGACCCGCAAAAAGCAATCAATGAGATTGCAGCAACAGCAATGCTTGTGTTTTATGATGGGGAAGGTAAAGAAATTCTTACAGGTAAAAACATTTCAAAAGCAACACCACAGATTTACAAAAACAATCTAGGGGTTCAAGAGCCTTGTGTAAGCATTGAAATGGACAAAGAAGGGGCTGAGATTTTCTCTGAGTTTACCAAAAACAATATTGGTAAGCCAATCATTATCACACTTGATGGGGTGATGATTAGCCAAGCGAATATCCAAAGTCACATCAGTGATGGTGCGGGTATGATTTCTGGGAACTTCACACCAGAGTCAGCACAGCAGTTAGCAGAGCGTATCGAAGCAGGTTCATTACCATTTGCTTTAAAACCTATTTCATCTCAAGGTGTAGGCGCGAAGCTTGGTATGGATGCTTTTAATACAAGTATTAAAGCAGGGGTAATTGGTTTCTTCTGTATTCTTGTATTTATGATGGTATTATTTAGAATGAATGGTGTAGCGGCAAATATTGCCTTAACACTTTATGTAGGACTTGTACTGATGGTCCTTAGTTATACAGAAGCAACACTGACATTACCAGGTATTGCGGGGATCTTGCTTTCTATCGGTATGGCAGTAGATGCTAACGTTATTATCTTTACACGTATCAAAGAAGAGCTTGCAACAGGTAGAGGATTAAGACCATCTATCGATGCAGGATTTAGCAAGGCCTTTAGTGCGATTATCGATGGTAACGTGACAACAATGATGTCAGCTGTAGTGCTTTATGTACTAGGGACAGGCCTTATTAAGAGTTTTGCAATGACACTGATTATTGGTATTGTGGTATCACTCTTTACAGCCCTTCTTGTAACAAGATACTTAATTAGAATCTTTGTGGGCTTAGGAATCAAAAATCCAGTATTTTACGGCGCCAAAAAAGCTGTAAAAAACAAGGAGGTATAGCTCATGAAATTTATTGAAAACAGAAAGAAATTATATATCCTTTCACTTGTAGTGATTTTAGTAGGGCTCTTAGCTATGCCATATCATGCTTTCATCAAAGGTGATGGTATGCTCAACTATGATATCGAGTTTAGAGGCGGGACAGTCATGCAGTTAGAGATTGGACAGCCATTCGATATCAACAAAGATATTAAGCCACTTGTGGTAGAGCATCTTGGAGATGATGCTCCAAGAATACAGATGGTAACAGGTAAGCAAGAGATCCTTGTGACAACAAAGCCAACAGAGGTTGCTCAAAGAGAGAGCCTTGTTAAGGCAATTCAAGAAAAGTACAATATGGAGACAACACCACTTCTGTCAGAGAACTTTGTATCTCCAAGTATTAGCCCAGAGATTAAGTCTAAGGCAATCCAAGCGATTGTGCTTGGGTCAATCTTAATGCTCGTTTATATTAGTGTGAGATTCAAAGACTTTAAGTTTGGGGCAAGTGCTGTACTGGCATTAGTCCATGACGTATTAGTCATGTTAGCGGTATACTCAATCTTCCGTATTCCGATTAACAACTCATTTATTGCAGCCATGCTGACAGTTATTGGGTATTCAAATAATGATACGATTATCGTGTTTGACCGTATTAGAGAAAACAGAGGACGTATGAAAGGTGATGATACAACACTGATTAATACAAGTATCAACCAAACCATCACACGTTCTATCTATACAAGCTTAACTACACTGATTATGGTAGGATTACTATTCATTATTGGTGTAGGGGCAGTAAAAGCCTTTGCATTCCCACTTGTTATTGGTATTGCAACAGGAACATACTCATCAATCTTCGTTGCCAGTCCTATTCTTTATGAACTGAGACAATGGGAGCGTAAGAGAAAACAAAACCCAAAGAAAAAGCCTGAGGCAAAAGCTAAGAAGGCATAGGATAATAAGAGGAGTCTACCCACTAGTGGGTAGGCTTCTTTTATGTCTTAAGGGTACTTTTAAACAAGACAAAGCATATCATGTAGTAAACTTATTTTATAAGGTGGAATAGGTATGAAAGTTGTTGTTAAGATTAAGTTTAATGTGCCTTATACACAGTTTTCAAATCCCTTTGTTGAAGCAAGACTTACGGAGAAATGGATTGAACACAGATTAGCAATTTTTATGAAATATACGTATGTGAGCTTGGTGAGACAAACAAATCAAGCTTTTAGGGCATTTGTTTTGTATGATTCTGTTAGTGAGGGTATTCTAAAAGAAAAACTCAAGAAGTATGGGAGCCTTAATCCTAATGTGGTATTTACAGATAACTTTAAGGAAAGCATGGCCAATTATATTCAAGATGAGGATTATTTTTGTTTGCATTATTTGGACTCGGATAATATGATTCACCCAAGTTATATCCAGCGATTATATGATACGTCGCTACAAAATACAGAAGTGATTATCACAACCAGTGGCTATGTCTATGAAGAAGACAGTGGAAGACTTTCGTTATATGCCCATGCGACACCGGATACGTTCTATACACTGATTTATGAAACTAAGCCCTATTTAGAAGGATTTAGATATGATTATCCATGCAATCAATATGAAGATGTGACAATAGGACAATTTTTGCTTAAACTAAAGTATAAAATATTTAGTGAGCGATTATTTCTGATTACAATTCACGACAAAAACATTTCACACAATATAGAGCATATGTTTGGATACAAAACAGTACACGGATTTTTGCAAGATGGAGAAGAAAGACGAAGGGTATTAAAGGATTATCAGTTAGACAAATACAATCATAAGGTGGAGTCAATATGAGAGTGGTTATTAGGATCAAATTTAATGTGCCGTACACACAGTTTAATAATCCTTTTAATGAGGAAAGATTGACCCAAAACTGGATTGCGTACCGATTATCTGTTTTTATGAAATATACCTATGTTAGCTTAGTGAGGCAGTATAATCAAAATTTTAGAGCCTTTATCCAATATGACCCTGCAAGTTGGAATATTCTTAGGCAAGAGCTCGCCAAGTACCCTAGACTGAATAGTAATATTATTTTTACACCCCATATAGAGGGGAAGATGGTGGAGTATATACGAGGGGATGCGTATTTTTGTCTCGTTTACCTAGACTCAGATAATATGCTTAGTCCACAGTTTGTGGAGAGCCTCTATAGAGAACCTGTGGGGAATACAGAAGTGCTGATCCATACCAAAGGTTATGTCTATGAAGAGACAACACGTCAAGTAGGTGTCTACAGCTATCCAGCACCAGATACTTTTTATGCACTTATTTACCCAAGTTACAAGTATCTTAGTGGATTTAGGTATCAATACCCAGCAAATCAATATGGTGATGTGACCTTTGGAGGACATTTACTAGACTTAAACTATAAAAAGGTGGAGAAGGAAATGTATATGATTATTCTTCATGGACACAATGTTTCTCATAACCTAGAATACATGAAAAGCATTTCTACAGTACAAAAAATGATAGATAATCCTTATGAAAAGAGTAGAATTTTAAGTGATTACGGGATTTTTTGACTATAAAATGAGTGATTTGCAATAAGTTAAGGCGTTAAATCATAAAGGAGCATATGTAATAACATATGCTCCTTTATGATTTAGGCATTAAAAA
>JBOFEH010000054.1:0-9704 GCA_051647765.1 Cellulosilyticaceae bacterium
GGACTGTATGCAGACATTGGTGATGCCAGGAACTGTAGTGGGCACGCTAGGACAGGCTATTCAGGAAGAAACAGGGCTTGGGCCGGTCAAGGTCGTTGCGGTGGGAAGTCATGATACAGCATCAGCAGTGGCAGCAACGCCGCTAGAGTCAGAAGAAGAGATTTATCTTGTATGTGGTACATGGTGTCTTATGGGTATGGAAGTATCACAGCCTAATACAACACAAGCTGCAAAAGGATATGGACTTACAAATGAAGGTGGTATAGATGGTAAAGTAAGGTTGCTTAAAAATATTAATGGACTTTGGTTCTTGCAGCAATTAAGAAAGTGTTGGAATGAACAAGGGTTAGGTTTAGGATTCCCGGATATTATTCAAGAAGTAAGAAGTACGACCCATGAGTATGCTATTGATGCAGCGGATGAGCGTTTTATGGCGCCTAAAAATATGATAGTAGAGGTTGTTACTCATATAGAAGAAAAATATGGGGTAACACTCCAAACAGTGGGAGAGATTGCTAAGGCTGCCTACAATGGACTTGGAATATTATATGGTATAACGGTGAATCAATTTGAGGAGCTTACATCAACTCAAGTTGAAGCTATTCGTATGATAGGTGGCGGTATTCAAGATCAATATTTATGTGAAACAGTGGCTAAGGTAACAGGCAAAAAGGTGATCACAGGACCTATTGAAGCATCTGCTATTGGTAATATATTAGTGCAATTAAGAGCAGTTGGAGAAGTGGACTCGTTAGCACAGATGAGAAAGTTAGTTACAAACTCTTTTGAAATGAAAATATACTAACCAATAAAATGACAAATAAAAGAGGGGATTTCTAGTAGGAATCCTCTCTTTTATTTGCAAAAACATACAAAAGAGGATAGGTGCTTTTAAAAAAATAATCCAAAATGACAACTTTGGCGTAACTTAAAACTAAAGAAAAACTAAAAACAACATAAAAAAACAAAAATAAACACAAAAAATATAAAAAACACACAAAAAATATTGACACATGTAAAAAGTTAAAATATAATTTAAATAAGTTTAAAAAACGGAAACAAAACTATAATATAACAAAAAAATTTTACTAATTTAAGCTATTTATATTAACTTAAATATAAAAAATAAAACAAGGGAGGGATTTTTTTGGCAGAAATAACACAACAAGTTGGAGCATCTACGGTGCAGACAATAAGTAAAAGAGAACATGTCATGAAGAGATTAAAGCAGAGTTGGCAGCTTTATCTCATCCTAGCTATTCCGGTCATTTTAGTTGCAGTCTTTTCATACGGACCTATGTATGGTATTCAGATTGCATTTAAAGACTACATAGCTACCAAGGGGATTTGGGGAAGTAATTTTGTGGGGCTTAAACACTTTGAAGCGTTTGTGACATCACATCAATTCCCTAGACTATTATGGAATACTTTGACGATTAGTTTTTATTCTTTAGCAGTAGGATTCCCGATACCAATTATTTTGGCTATCGCAATTAATGAATGTAAGAGTGTTAAGTTCAAAAAGAGTGTTCAGATGATTACATATGCACCATATTTCATTTCTACAGTTGTTATGGTAGGTATCATCTTAATGTTCCTAGCATCACCATCAGGACTTGTTAACCAGATTTTAGGGGTGTTTGGAATTGATGCGGTAGACTTTATGGGCAAACCGGGTTATTTCAAATCGATTTATGTGTGGACAGGTATTTGGCAGACGATGGGCTTCAATTCAATTATTTATATAGCAGCTTTATCTGGAGTGGATCCAACACTTTATGAAGCGGCAACAGTAGATGGGGCTTCAAGATGGCAAAAAATCGTTAACGTGGATATTCCATCATTACTTCCAACAATTACAATTCTTCTTATTATGAACTTTGGATCAATTATGAGTGTTGGTCATGAAAAAATTCTTTTAATGCAAAATCCACTGAATATGGCAACATCAGATGTTATTTCTACATTTGTATATAGAATGGGTCTTGAAAACGCACAATACAGCTTCTCAGCTGCAGTTGGATTATTTAACTCAATTATTAACCTGATATTAATCATGTTTGTTAACAAGATTGCTAAGAAAATTGGAGAGTCAAGCTTGTGGTAAAAAGTTCAGATAGAGAGGTGAAAGTATGGCTAAAAATGTAGACAAGACAGTAGAAATTAAAGCTACTGTTAATAATAAAATTAAGCAGTCTAAGGGTGACAAAATATTTGGTGTAATTAACTATACACTTTTGACACTTGTACTACTTGTTGTAGTATATCCGTTAGTCTATGTAGTAAGTGCATCTTTTAGTGATCCGTTGGCAGTATCAAGTGGGCAAGTATGGCTCTGGCCAGTAGGATTTAATTTAAGAGGATATGAAGTAGTATTCCAACATCCAGATATCATGAGAAGTTTCGTGAATTCAATAGGATTAACTGTTGGAGGAACATTATTTAGTGTTGCGGTAACTATTCTTGCAGCCTATCCATTATCTCGTAAAAATTTATATGGTAGCAGGGTAATAACATTCTTCTTTGCATTTACAATGTTATTTGGTGGGGGACTTATTCCATCATTCTTATTAATTAATAAATTAGGTTTATACAATACTTATTGGGCACTTATTTTACCAGGGGCAGTAGGTGTGTATAACGTAATCGTAGCAAGAACATTCTTCCAAACAAGTATTCCAGAGGAACTTTATGAAGCGGGACAACTTGATGGATGTGATGATATTGGTTATTTAGCAAGAGTAGTACTGCCACTTTCAGCACCAATTGTTGCAGTACTTGCAATGTTTTATGCAATTGGATTCTGGAATTCATATTTTGGACCAATGATTTACTTGTCAGACAAAACGTTATTCCCATTACAAATCGTACTTAAAAACATTCTTGTATCAAACTCTTTTGATGGAAATATGATGGCCAACGTAGATGTAATGGAAAAACAAAGGGGATTACAAGAGCTTATTAAATACTCAATTATTGTAGTATCAAGCTTGCCAATGTTAATTATTTATCCTTTCGTACAAAAGCACTTTGTTAAAGGTGTTATGATTGGTGCAGTTAAAGGGTAATATTAATAATTAAGAAAAATAGGGAGGGTATTAAGATGAACAAAAGAATGATTGCTTTTTTAATGGCTACAACAGTAGCAGCAACAACATTAACAGGATGTAGTGCAAACGGTGCAAATGCATCTCAAGGCATAGCTGCAAGTGATGTAGAATTATCAGCACCAGGGGAGTTCCCAATTGTCCAAGAGAAACAAAAAATCACAGTATTAGCACCAGATGAAACGCATATTCAAGACCTTAGTACAAATGAATTCACAAAATGGTATGAAGAACAAACAAATGTAGAGATTGAATTCATTCAAGTACCAGTAGAATCTTTCGTTGAAAAACGTAACCTTATGATTGCTAGTGGGCAGTTGCCAGATGTTATCTTAGGCGGTAAATTCACAAAAGTTGATGAAATTACATATGGTGAACAAGGATTATTCCTTCCATTAAATGATTTAATCGAAAAGCATGGATACTATACAAAACAAGTATTTGAAGAGCAAGAGTTACTTCCATCAGGGGTTACAACACCAGATGGGAATATCTACTCATTACCACGTGTTAATGAAGCATACCACAGTATGTATTCTGGAAAAGCTTGGATTAACCAACAATGGTTAGATAATCTTGGATTAGCTTACCCACAAACAACTGAAGATCTTTACAATGTATTAAAAGCATTCAAAGAGCAAGATCCAAACGGAAATGGAAAAGCTGATGAGATTGCGATGGTAGGGGCAAATGATGGTTGGAATACAAGGGTATATGATTTCTTAATGAATTCATTTGTATACAATGACTATTCTTCAAGACTTATGGTTAATGATGGTGTAGTAGGATTTGCACCAATGACTGATGAGTGGAGAGAGGGTTTAAAATATATCAAACGTTTATTAGACGAAAAACTCATCATGCCAGAGTCTCTTACACAAACAGGCGATCAGTTAATGCAACTTGCTAACAATCCAGATGAGATTATCCTAGGTGTGGCTGTAGGTGGAAATATTCCATATGCTGCAGGAGATGGTAAACTTAACAGAGAAAAATACTTCAAGGGCTTAGCACCACTTGAAGGACCAGACGGTGTAAGATACTCAAAATCTATGCCAATTCCTTATGAAACAGGACACTTTGTAATCACTTCAGCTTGTAAAAATCCAGAGCTTGCATTCAAATGGGCAGATGGTTTCTACAAAGAAGAGGTTACAATTAGAGCAGAGCGTGGTATTGAAGGTCAAGCATGGGCAAAAGCAGAAGAAGGTGCAATGGGAATCAATGGTGAGCAAGCTGAGTGGATTCGTCTTCCAGAGGAAAACAATGGACCAGGAAATGGTGCTATTGCAAACGTTGGTTTAGCAAACTTAACATCAAAACTTCGTTTATCAGAAGCAATTGATATGAGTAACCCAGATGCATTATTCAAAGGGGAAGCAGTACTCTACAGCACAACAAAAGAGTTCTATGAGCCATATGCTCCAGAAGAGTTTGTACCTAGTTCAATGTACTTAACAACAGAAGAAATGGATGATTATAGCCGTCTTAAAACACAATTACAAGATTATGTTTTAGAGTCAACTGTATCATTCCTTACAGGTGCAATGGATTTAGACAAAGATTGGGATAAATATGTTGCTAATATCCAAAAACTTGAAGTTGAAAAATACTTAGCAACAGTTCAAAGTGCTTATACAAGAACAGTAAAATAATTTAAATGATAACCATCTATTCATAAGATAAGGCATCAGAGCCTTATCTTATGAATGATATAGAGGAGAATATAAAATGGCGGATAATACACAAGAAATTTTAGAAGAAGAGTTAGAGATTGTAGAAGATAGAGAAGAAGTAGATCATGGGGTACATACATATAGCGCAGAAGAAGATTATGTTGCACCAACAGAGCCAAAAGTTATTGAAAAATTAGAGTGGTTTAAAGATCAAAAATTAGCACTTATGATGCACTGGGGACCTTATTCACAAGCAGGTTTAGTAGAGTCATGGGCACTTAGTGATCAAGATGCAGAGTGGTCAAGACACCAAATTAACTGGGGTGTAAGTGATGCTGAGTTTAAGCAACAATACAGAGATCTTAACAAAACTTTTAACCCTATCAGATTCAATCCACAAGAGTGGGCAGATCTTGCAGCAGATAATGGTTTCAAATATCTTATTTTCACAACAAAACACCATGATGGGTTCTGTATGTGGGATACAAAATACTCAGATTATAAAATAACAAATGAAGATTGTCCATTCCATACACATAAATATTCAGATATCTGTGGACACTTATTTGAAGCGTTTAGAAGACGTGGATTAGGTATTTCAGCATACTTCTCAAAAGCAGATTGGCATACACCAACATATTGGGCACCAGATCAAGCAAGAGGGTCATTCACATGGAGAGGACCTTCATATAAGCCAGCAGAAAACCCAGAGTTATGGGAAGAATTTGTACAGTTCACACAAAACCAAGTAAAAGAGCTTACAACAGAGTATGGTAAAATCGATATTCTATGGTTTGATGCAGGCTGGGTATGTGAGCAATCAGGTCAAGATATTAGACTCGGTGAAATGATTGATGAGATCAGAAAATATCAACCATGGGTTTTATCAGCAGACCGTACAATTGGCGGACCATATGAAAACTACGTAACACCAGAACAATGTATTCCAGCTAAACCACTTAATGTACCATGGGAAAGCTGTATTACTATGGGAACATCATTCTCATTTGCTTATGAAGACGACTACAAAACACCTAGAGAATTAGTACATATGCTTGTAAATGTTGTAGCTAAAGGTGGAAACTTAGCACTTAATGTAGGACCTCAACCAGATGGTAGATTACCAAAAGGTGCAATTGCAGGAATGAAAGGCCTTGGTGCATGGCTTAAAGTAAATGGTGAAGGAATCTATGGTACACGCGTATGCGAGCCATACCTCAAAAATAATATCGCATTCACTAAAAAAGCAGATAGTGTTTATGCAATCAAAATGTACGAGGAAAATGAAACAGTAGTCAATGAGTTTGTGATTCCATTTGAAGGGAATGTTAAAGCAGTAACAAAAATGGGAAGTGATGTTAAAGTAGCATTTGAAGTAGTTGCAGGTGGTATTCGTGTAACAATGCCTCAAGAAGAAGTAACTGAGACACCTATTGCAGATGTATTTGAATTAAAAATAAAGTAATACAGGAGTAAGTTATGTGTGAAGAAACGATCGAAGTAGAACACGGTGTCCATACCTATAGTGCAGTGAAAGACTATGTAGCACCTACGGCACCTAAACTTGTGGAAAAACTTGAATGGTTCCAAGATCAAAAACTTGCACTCATGATGCACTGGGGGCTCTATACGCAATTGGGTATGGTAGCCTCTTGGGCACTTAGTGATGAAGATTCTCATTGGTCAAGACATCAAGTGACATGGGGTGTTAGTGATAAACAGTTCAAAGAGCAGTATAGAGATTTGAATAAGACATTTAACCCAATACGTTTTAATCCACAAGAGTGGGCGGCATTAGCTAAAGAAACTGGATTCAAGTACTTAGCCTTCACAACAAAACATCATGATGGATTCTGTATGTGGGATACCAAGTACACTGATTATAAAATTACAGGACAAGACTGTCCGTTCCATACAGATCAGCATGCAGATGTATGTGGGCACCTTTTCGAGGCATTTAGGAGAGAAGGATTAGGTATTTCGGCTTATTTCTCTAAGGCGGACTGGCATACACCAACTTACTGGGCACCCGATATGGCAAGAGGTTCATTTATGAGACAAGGTCCTTCGTATAATCCAGATGAGCAACCAGCACTTTGGGAAGAGTTTGTTCAGTTTACGCATAATCAACTTAAGGAACTTTGTACAGAATATGGCAAGATAGATGTTCTCTGGTTAGATGCAGGGTGGGTTTGTCCTCAGAATGGACAAGATATCCGAGTAGGAGAAGTTGTTGATGAGATAAGACAATACCAACCATGGATGTTAGTAGCAGACCGTACTATAGGTGGGGCATATGAAAACTATGTGACACCAGAGCAGTGTATACCGGCGAAGCCTTTGGGAATACCGTGGGAAAGCTGTATTACTATTGGGGAAGATTTTACTTATACCTATGATGATCACTATAAGAGTGTGCGTGAACTGATCCATATGTTGATTAATGTGGTTGCAAAAGGGGGAAATCTTGCATTAAATGTAAGCCCTCAACCAGATGGTAGATTGCCAAGAATAGCAGTTGAACGTATGAGAGGTATGGGCCAGTGGCTCGAAGTCAACGGAGATGCGATTTATGGTACACGTGTGTGTAAGCCATTTATAAAAAATAATATTGCTTTTACTAAAAAAGCAGACAGCGTCTTTGCTATTAAAATGTATAGCGAAGATGAGGTTGTTGAGAATGAGTTTATTATTCCATTCAAAGAAGATGTAAAAACGGTTACTAAATTGGGTAGTAATGAGGCAGTTGCATTTGAAAAAGTGGAGGATGGAATTAAAATTGTACTGGTGCAAGAAGAATACACTGCAACACCTATGGCAGATGTGTTTGAAATGACACTAAGATAATGTAAATTAAGAGGCTCTATGCTCAATTGGGCATATGAGCCTTTTTGTCTCATATTATTGGGGGAATGACTTATAATCACAAAGGATATAGTTAGGGGGAATATTATGAGAAAAAGAAAACAAGTAACGTTGGACCATATTGTTGAAAAAAGTGGGCTTAGTAAGGTGACCATATCAAAAGCATTAAATAATAAAGATGGGGTAAGTGAAGAGGTTAAGGCAAAAGTTAGAGAAGTTGCTGATGAAGTAGGGTATAAATTTATTGCTCAAAAAAGTAGTGATAAATCGAAACATATAGGCATTGTACTCAAGCAAAACTATATTAGTGATGCGGGGAAAAGTACTTTTTATCTTAAATTCTATCAAGAGTTAGCGGTTAAGTTAAATCAAGGGGGGTATATCTGTAACCTTTTTTCGGTAACGGATGAGGAAGAGGAAAGAGGCTTGTTGCCGCCCATGTTTTTAGAGGTACCACTAAATGGTATTATTTCTATAGGGAATATGAATAAGGAGTATGTACGTTTATTAAATGGTCTGAACATACCTATAGTCTATTTGGATTGTTATTACAATGGACCAGAGGTTGACTGTATTGCAACAGATCATTATAACAGTACGTATAATATCACACAGTATCTTATTAAAAGTGGGCATAAGGAACTTGGATTTGTGGGAGTACGCAAAAAACCTGCTATTCAAGATAGATTGCTGGGATATTGTAGGGCATTGCTAGAAGAAGGGGTTCCTATTCTGGCAGAAAATATGATTCCTGATAGGGATTATGATAATAAAGAAATACCTTTTGAACTTCCAGAAAAAATGCCAACAGCATTCGTGTGTAATGGAGATGATCTTGCCTATAAATTGATAGAGCATCTCAAAGAAAAGGGTTATTTGGTGCCGGAAGATGTATCAGTGGTAGGGTTCGACAATGATATTTATGCAGAATTAAGCACACCTCAAATAACCACCGTAGCAGTAGACCGAAATACAATGACAGACAAGGCCATAGAAATATTACTGGCAAAAATAAAAGGGACACAACAAAACAGTAAACATCAGAAGGTCGTTATACCAGGAGATATTATCTATAGGGAATCTGTGAGGGAGATAAAATAAGTAGCTTTAGCGACTTTGTATTAAAGGAGCTAAAGCTATTTGTTATTAGCCGCCTAAAGTAACGTCTTGATGGTGATACCACTCAAGTGCTTGTGTGAAGTGGGCCGGGGTAAACTCTGGCCAAAGTGCATCTAGTGTATAAAAATCTGCATAAACGGACTGTACGGGGAGAAAGCCTGATAAACGATTGCGGCCACCCCATCTGATAACCAGATCAATACGGGAAATATCTTTGGAATGGAGAGACTCCAAGATGTCATGTCGGCGTCTAGTGGTAGGTGATAAGTTACCTAAATCCCAGTCCCATCCGTAATTAACCAAGAAGTTTACTTTGATATAATCTTTGTCAGGGTTAGTCCGAGTGGTGTAAGGGAGTAACTCTGTGGGAAACATAGGTGTATCTGTATTGCCTAATACTAATAGGGATACATCCTCTTTTTCTATAAGTTTAACAGCATCAACGCAAGCTTTTGAAAAAGCTTCAAATTGTTCTTTAGGACGTTTGCAATTATCTGTTGTAAAACCGTAATAGGTTATTTCTTTAATACCAGTATCTTTGGCTAAGCGAAGTAAAGCAAGTCCGGGGTCGAGACCGTGGGTATAACCTTGAGACTTGCCAAGCCCCTCTGCCTGGGCCCATCTTCTGTTGCCGTCGGGAATAATGCCAATATGCTTAGGGATTCTCATAAATTACCCTCCTTTTTATACAAATTATTGCCTATATAGTATAAAATAATACACGCATAAAATGACTCTAAAGAGATGTATCCCGCGTGGTAATGAAAGTATAAAACTTTCAACTTTGCAACAAGAGACAGGAGGGACTAAAGTCCTACTAATAAAGGGACTTTTGGGAGATTGAAAATAACTGGGAATAAGGTATAATGAACTTAGAGTTAAACCCTTTTTATATACCAAATTCCCCTTGATGACAAAGACTAGGAATATCTAACTT
>JBOFEH010000055.1:0-22020 GCA_051647765.1 Cellulosilyticaceae bacterium
ATATGTGTTAAGATCCATATCTAGATCTACGTATTGTTTTAGCCAAGACATAGGTACGTTCATTTTTTATTCTCCTTTCCAAATCGCCTCAATTAGAATTGTGATAAGAATCTTGCATCATTCTCATAGAATAGTCTTAAGTCATTGATGTCGTATTTAAGCATTGTTAGACGCTCAAGTCCCATACCAAATGCAAATCCTTGATATTTATTAGGGTCGATGCCAGCCATCTCAAGTACTTTTGGATGCACCATACCACAACCTAATACTTCAATCCATCCTGAACCTTTACATACATTACAACCTTTACCTCCACACATCACACAGCTTACATCCATCTCAGCACTTGGCTCAGTGAATGGGAAGTAGTGTGGACGGAATTTAACTTGTACTTTGTCACCGAATAATTCTTTGGCAAACATTGCAAGTACCCCTTTAAGGTCTCCAAATGTGATGTTTTGGTCAATAACCAACCCTTCGATTTGGTGGAATACTGGTGAATGTGTTGCATCTACTTCATCAGAACGGTATACACGACCTGGTGCGATCATACGAATTGGAAGCTCTTCTGACTCCATTGTATGCACCTGAACTGGAGATGTCGCTGTACGAAGTACAAGGTCACCTGAGAAGTAGAATGTATCTTGCTCATCACGAGCTGGATGCTCTTCTCCTAAGTTAAGGGCATCAAAGTTGTAGTAACTTGTCTCAACTTCTCTACCATCTACAATCTCATAACCCATACCTAAGAAGATGTTTTGTAATGTATCAAGTGTTTTGTGAAGTGGGTGAATATGACCTACTTTCACTTTTTTACCTGGCATTGTGATATCAATAACCTCTTCTTGAAGTTTTTTGTTGACAGCTTCTGTTTCAAGAGCAGCTTTTTTTGAAGTTAATGCTTCTTCTAAAGCTTCTCTTACCTCATTTGCCATTTGACCTACTACAGGTCTTTCTTCACTACTTAAGTCTTTCATTCCTCTAAGTACTGCTGTTAACTCACCTTTTTTACCAAGGTAAGCTACTCTTAAATCTTCTAAAACTTTAAGCTCACTCGCCTCTGTTATCGCACTAATAGCAGCTGTTTGAATTTGTTGTAATTTTTCTTTCACGATGTATTCTCCCTTCTTATAAATAAAAAAACTCCGTCCCTCTCATACGAAAGGGACGGAGTATATCTCCGTGGTACCACCCAAATTCCTATACCCCATAGGCATAAGCACTTTGTTAGCTATAACGCGCTACCGCTATCTTCTACTATATAAGGTTCAAAGATAGAGC
This sequence comes from Cellulosilyticaceae bacterium, assembly GCA_051647765.1. Taxonomy (GTDB): domain Bacteria; phylum Bacillota; class Clostridia; order Lachnospirales; family Cellulosilyticaceae; genus JBOFEH01. The sequence goes on from JBOFEH010000055.1 coordinate 1,282, forward strand.
TCCAATGTGAACTTCATTTACTTACAGTGCCTATAGAAGCTTCCAGCCAATGACTTCTATTCTCTAGTTAGGATTTAAGTAAACTACTTTGCATTTTCATTGCTATTTTAGATATTCTTTTCTTTATTGTACTATACATCTGTTGGTTGTCAAGCTTGAAGTTACTTATTAACAGCCTTCCCATCTATAGCCATAGCCCCACACAGTACCTATATAATTCGGTTTCTTAGGATTTTCTTCTATTTTTTGTCTGAGGCGCATGACATTGACATCGATTACTTTAGGGTCCCCGATATAGGCATTACCCCACACCCAGTCTAACAATTGATCCCTACTTATGGCAACTTGTTGATTCATCATAAAATACTTCATCATCTCATATTCAATAGCTGTGAGCTTTACCATCTCACCATTTTTATGAAGTAGTCTCTTATGGCCATCTAAGATAAATGGTCCCGAAACCAATAAACTATGGTTTTTATGCTGTTTAATCTGTTCAACACGCTGGCACATTCTCCCTAGGCATGCACCAAGCTGCTCCATAGACACATCATGGCACATATAATGGTCTATACCTACTTCAAACAACCTCTTAATCTGATCAACAGGCAAATTATCGCCTATTACCATCAGTCCAATCAATTGATTGATTTCTCTAATCTGCGTACAAATATGTTCTATATTAATCCCTTGATAAGATGTATCTACTATAATAATATCTACATCACCTATCTGCAGATATCTCAAAATATCTTGTTCACTTACTGTATAAATACTACACATCTCTCTATCAAGTTTTTCCCCAATTGACTTGGCCAAGAACTTATCGTGGGATATCACAAAAATATTTCTCATGTCACAGGTCCCCCATAATCCCATTTTTATGCATTTTTCCTTATATTATATCATTTTATATTTTATTTTATATCTTATTTTCAAAAAAAACAACTCATCTTGCTAATTAATCTTATTTCATGTATGATGGTAATGTTGTGGATTTAACTTTAAGGAGGATTTTTATGTTAAGTAAAGGTAATTGTATCATTGGTCAGTCGGGTGGCCCAACAGTAGCGATTAATGCTTCTTTAAGCGGTGTCATCAAAGGCGCAGTGTCATCAGGTGAATATAATCAAGTTTATGGTATGGTTAATGGTATTGAAGGATTACTTCAAGGAAAATTTTTAAATCTTAGTGAGCGTTTTGGCTCACAGGAAAGTTTAGATATGCTTGCTGTTACACCTGCAATGTACTTAGGTTCTTGCCGTTTCAAACTTCCTCATCATGAAGTAGCTCCTGAAATTTACAGTGAGTTATTCGAGTTCTTCAAAACACATGATATCCGTTCTATTTTTTACATAGGTGGCAATGACTCTATGGATACAGTTCTCAAACTATCTGCCTATGCTGATTCTATCCAATTTCCAATTCAAATTATCGGGGTTCCGAAAACAATAGATAATGATTTACCAATCACAGATCATACACCAGGTTTTGGTAGTGCCGCTAAATATATTGCAACAACACTTCTTGAAATCGCTCATGATACTTATATTTATAATATCCCATCTATTACAATCGTTGAGATTATGGGACGTAATGCAGGTTGGCTGACAGCTTCTGCTGCCCTTGCTCGTACAGAATACTCTCAGGCACCAGACTTCATCTACTTACCAGAAGTACCTTTCTCAACTGAGCAATTCATCAAAGATATTCAGTCTGCCCAAAAAGTACGTAAAAACATTATCGTGGCTGTGTCTGAAGGGATCAAAGACAAAGACGGCAACTACATCTCTGCAACAAGCGAAGCTGTAGACGCATTTGGTCATAAACAACTCTGTGGTGCTGGTAAGACACTAGAGCTAATGCTCAAAGCTGAACTTGGCTGCAAAGTACGTTCAATCGAGCTCAATGTCGTACAACGTGCTGCTGCACATACTGGTTCTGCTACAGATGTTAATGAAGCTATTGCTATCGGTGAACACGCAGTACGTAGCGCTCTAGCTGGTGAGACAGCTAAGATGATCTGCTGCAAACGTACTTCAAATGTGCCTTATGCTAGCGAAATGTTTGCATACGATATTGCAGCAATCGCTAACAAAGAAAAGACCATTCCTTTAGAATGGATCAACGAAGCTGGTAATGATATTACAGAGGATCTTGTAAACTATCTTCGTCCACTTACTGAAGGTGAGACAACAATCAGTTACAAAAACGGTTTACCTTGCTACTGTGACATTTCACACCTTCATACAAAAGGCTACTTCAAAAAATAATATTCTAAACACCAAAAAGGTTCTTTGCTTGATACAAAGAACCTTTTTATTGTTTAGGATACTTTTCTTTCTACTTTTCTTTCTACTTTTCTTTCTACTTTTCTTTCTTCTTTTTCTCTTCTATATAAGTACCTATAGCCAATCCCACCCCCATCGCCATACCCATGTCTTTAATCCAAATTGTTCCTATACTCACACCTATCCCCATACCTATTAGCATCCCCAAACCCATTCACATCACCTTTTCAATTCGTTCTAGAATACACCCACCAGAAAAGACCCTATTGCTACCACACAGGCAATACCCAAGCAGGTCAAAATCACAAACATCATCACTTTCGCAACCTTATCGCTGGTAGTCTGTTCCAGTTCCTCCTGCTGTGACGTACGTATTTTTTTAATTCTACTATTCATAATGCCATAAATGAGAAGGAGTAATAATCCGCAGATGAGATTAATTTGTGAAAATAACACACTCTCTGTATTCATTCCCTGCTCTCCTTGTAGAATCCCTGTATTCACAATCATATTCATCCCATAAATAAACAAATTAAGAAGTCCTATGATGAGCATTACACCTCGAAGCTGCACATACTTCTCTCCCTTTCGCTGCTTCTCCCCTTTTCTCATCTTGGTAACATTTTCATCTGTCTTGGCTCTAAAATAACAATACCCCATAGTACAGGTGACATATTCAAATCCTGACTCCTCAAATAACTCTAAATAAGCTCTTTCAGCTTTTTCAAACATGCCTCTATAATCTACAAGATACGTATAGTCCCCTGCTTCTTTCTTGCTAAAAGTATAGTGAACCCCTCCTGTTACACTTTCTAGGAAATATCCCTCTAGCGCCATTTCTCTGAGCCACGCTTCTTCTTTATAATCCTCTGTGACCAAAAAATATTTCCACACTTTTTTGTACTCACTCATCACTTACACCATCCCCTCTATAATTGGCTTACCATTGGCAATCAACGCCCCAAGTCTTACATATTCCCTCTTTAGAATCTCTCTTCCAAGTGGTGTGAGAATATAACTCTTTTTACGTTCGCCGCCCTCTCCCTCAACAAGAGCAATCACACCATCTTTGACAAGCTTCGTCGTGGCACCATATAGGGTCCCTGGCCCTAAGATAACAGCACCCGCTGTCATCTCATCCACTTGCTGCATAATGGCATAGCCATGATTGGGCTTCTCCATACAGAGCAATATATAATAAGTCGTTTCTGTAAGTGGGAGATATTTTTTAATTATTTTTTCGTCCATGTTGTCCCTCCTTCTCTTATGATCCCTATGCTAAATCCTAACACCAAACAACTGATTACAGCTGATAATGTATAATGCACAGCTTGAGGGAGTTGCACACTATTTAATACCGCTAACATACAGAGTGCGACACCCAATACCACCAATTTATTTTTACCAATAGACGCTTTTACTTTTTCCAAATTTGCTTTCATACCCTTCACCCTTTCCTCTCCATATCACATATCGATATATCGCCCTGTGTTATATCGCACTTCGATATATCTTATACCGATATAATATGCCTAGGTAAATCATTTGTCAATATGTTTTCTGAAAATTTTATTGTAGTCATCAAAAACTCTGTCATTTTCAAACATGAGTTCAATACGAACAAAAGTGTCCTTCGTGCACGTATTGGTCCATGCAGTAGTGAAATGCTTCGAAGTCGCAGTTTCCTACAAGAGAACAAAAGTGCCCTTCGTGCACGTATTGGTTCGCGCAGTAGTGAAAGTGTAGAAATTCGAGCTTTCCTACAAGATAAAAAGAGAGAGGTCCACTATAAATAATATAGGGAACCTCTCTCTTTTTGATTATTCTATAACCTAGGAATTTTTCATCACAATGGTTTCAATGACATTGGCTACATGCTCACATGTATCACAGCATTTTTCTAGGCGATTAAACATCTCACTCCATGCCATAACTTCTATAGGGTCTGTCTCTGTACTATAGAGTTTGTGCATGGCCTCTTTGTACATAGTATCTCCCATTTCTTCATAGTAATTAATCTGCACAATACTCTTGCCAAGTAAGTCTGATTTTTTGAAATTAGGGAGTTCTTCCATAGCTGTCTTCAGTGCATTACAGCACTTTTCAATCACCTCTGTAAAAGCCAGTGCCTCTGGCCTAATAGTCTTAATATTGAACATATAGACCCGCATTAACACATCTTCTATACTATCTGTCACATCATCTATTTCTTGTGCAAGCTCCATGATATCTTCTCGCTCTATAGGGGTGATAAATGCTCTAATAAGCTCTTTCATCATTTCATGCTTGCTATGGTCTGCCGTATGTTCTATCTTGTGCATGGCTTCCATCTTATCGGCTAGATCTTCTTGTCTAAAATTTTTAAGTGTATTGTGGAGCATTGTTGCTGCATCACAAGCATACTCTACTGATTCTACAAACATCCCAAAATAGTCATATTCTTTTTTGCGTGACATGGCCTCATCATACCTTTCCTATGTATCGATTGATTACTCTATAACATATGTCCTTCCCGCCTAAAAAATCCACATAAATAACTTCGCCATCAAATAGCCTATAATACCACAGCCTGGAAAAGTCAGTATCCAAGCATATGCCATGTCTTTGACCACTGCCCAGTTCACTGCTGATATTCTCTTAGCTGCCCCTACTCCCATAATAGCAGTCGTCTTAGTATGTGTCGTACTTACTGGTAATCCTGTGAGTGAAGAAAATAGCAAACACCCTGCTGCTGCAAAATCCGCTGAGAATCCTTGATGTTTCTCAAGTTTAACCATATCCATTCCTACTGCTTTGATAATGCGGTAACCCCCTATAGATGTTCCCAGCGCCATAACTACCGAACACAACACCATCAGCCAGATAGGAATAACAAACGATACTGTCTCGCCATGCCCCTGAGCCAAAAAGATGCCTAGCATAAATACCCCCATAAACTTCTGCCCATCTTGCGCCCCATGCATAAATGCCATGGCAGCCCCTCCAGCAACCTGTGCTTTTTGAAAGAACCCTTCTGTCTGCCGGCGGTCAGAACGTCTACAAAGCAAGACCGTAAGCTTTGATACCCCCCACCCCAATACAAACCCTAGTACTGTGGAGAGCACAATACCATAAATAACTTTAATCCACTCGGAGCCATTAATACCTCCAAGCCCTCCCTGCAAAGCAATTGCTGCGCCAGAGATGCCTGCAATCAGTGCATGACTCTCACTGGTCGGGATGCCAAACCACCATGCAGCGGTTGCCCATACCACAATAGCAAACATTGCCGCACACAGTGCAATCAGCGCATCACCTGAATCCCCACCAAAATCAACCATCTTATAAATCGTCTGTGCTACCGCTTTATTAATCCCTGTCATTACAAACACACCCAAAAAGTTAAATACCGCTGCCATCAATATGGCTCTTTTTGGCTTCATTGACCTTGTTGAAACACAAGTCGCAATAGCATTTGGCGCATCCGTCCATCCATTAACCAAAATAACCCCTAAGGTCAGTATTGTGGTCATGAGTAACTCTGGACTATGCATCAACTCTGTCAAAAACTGCGAAAGTGAAATCGTCATGATTCATCACCTTTCTAAAAGACTAATTTGGATTTATTATATTCCTTTTTTTTCCATTAGAAAAGTCTAAAATGGCATTATTCTAAATATTATTTAATAGTTTTGTATTGACTTTTCATTCGCTTAAGACTATACTCCAATTAGACATTTAGATAATTATCTAATTACCTAATTATCTAATTACAGAAAGGGTGTCTTAAAATGAATGATTTATTCAAAGCTTTGTCTGATCCTACAAGACGACAAATTCTACAACTCCTCAAAGAAGGTGATATGACCGCTGGAGAGATTGCAAGTCAATTCAATATTGCCAAACCCTCTATCAGCCACCATCTCAATGCACTCAAACAAGCCAACCTTGTGCTTTCAGAAAAACAAGGTCAAAATGTTGTTTATTCTATTAACACCACTACGTTTCAAGAAGCACTTAGGTTTTTTTTTGAAATGTTAGGAAAGGATGATGATTCAAATGCATAAATTCAAAAACTCATTTACGCTCAGCAGCCTGATTCTAGGGGTACTCTCATTGGTTGCAACACTTTTTGTATTCTCACACCTACCAGAGCAGATTCCTACCCATTGGAATACTGCTGGCCAGATCGATAGCTATGGTAGTCGTTACTTTGCACTGTTTACAGCTATCCTTCCAATTTTATTGCTGGGTCTGTTTTTAGTTTTACCAAAGATTGATCCTAAAAAAGACGCTTATAGCAAACACGCCAAAGCTTACTATGTTTGTATGTTACTGATTACTTTGTTTATGATTGTTATTCACTGGGCAACTGTATTTGTAGCACTTGGCTTCAATCTTTCTATTAGCATGATTGTTCCTGCTGGTGTTGGGATACTCTTTATTATACTTGGTAACTATATGCCTCAAATTAGACCTAATTATACTTTTGGCATCAAAGTACCTTGGGCTTTAAATAATCCTGATAACTGGCGCGCTACACACCGTTTTGGTGGCTACTGCTTTATATTAGGTGGTATACTTATGCTCCTTGAAGCTTTTATCAACTCAGAGCTCATGAGCACATTGATGTCAGTCGGCCTTATGATTTGTATTTTTGCACCTATGATTTACTCTTACATTTATTACACCAAGCATGAAGGCAAGAAATAAAAACAATTTTATTAAAAAGGGGAGATTAAAATGAAACGCATCGGTATTTTCTGCACCATTAGCTTTGGACTCACTTATCTTATTGCTTTTACCCTCATGTTTAATGGAGGCGCTAGCAATCCTCTGTATACCATTGGTATCCTTGTTTGTATGCTAACACCTGCACTCGCTCATATCCTTACAAGGCTCATTACAAAAGAAGGCTTCAAAGGTTGTTACCTCAGACCCAACTTCAAGAAGACAACCATCAAATATTATTTATTAGGGTGGTTAGGTACTGAAGCACTTCTCATTATCGGTGGTCTCGTTTACTACTTGATTTATCCAAAAGCATTTGACCCTTCTTTGAGCACTATGAGTCAAATGCTTACCCAACAAGCCGCCCAAACAGGCGTGTCTATTCCAAGTTTTACACCTGCTGCATTGTGGGGTATGCTTATCTCTCAGCTTATTGCAGGTCTTACGCTTGGCATTGTACTTAATCTTCCTACCATATTTGGCGAAGAGTTTGGTTGGAGAGCCTATCTTCTTCCAAAACTCGTAGAAGAAAAAGGTGTTGCCAAAGCACTGATTTACTCAGGCATCATCTGGGGATTATGGCATGCACCTATTATCGCTATGGGCCATAACTATGGACTTCATTATCCACTCTTCCCAATCCCAGGCATTCTCGGTATGGTGCTGTTCTGCATAGTTGTTGGTATTTTCTTTAACTATATCACACTCCGTACACAGAGCGTATGGCCTGCGGTCATGGGTCATGCCGTTATGAATGCTACTGCCGCTACGATGTTCCTCATGCACTCATCAAAGATTGTGCCTAATCCATTCATCGGCCCTTCTGCTGTAGGTGTTATTGGTGGGTCTGGGTTTATCGTGGTCGCTATCTTCTTATTCCGCAAACTTACCAAACCAAACTAAACCCAAAAGAAGGTGACATCCCCCCATAGGATGCCACCTTCTTTTGTTATATCCCTAAAATAATTCTCTGAGTAAACGTAAGCGCTCCATTGCTTCATTAAACTCTGCTTCACTCAGGGTAAAAAAGCTTTTCTTCTGATTTTTGCTTGTCTCCATACATTATTCCTCTCTCCCTCATGGCTATAGTGCTATTATTCCCTTATTCATCGTAAATATGTGATAAGCCCCCCACTTCTCTAGCATTTCTTGGAAGTAAGTTGACACTATCTTTTCTATCATTGTAGAATAGTAACATATTTTATTTTTTTCAGTTAATAATAATTCCGAGGAGGATGTTTAATATGATTATTGTTATGAAACATACCGCTACGCCTGATGACGTAGCTTACGCAATCAAACAAGTCGAGTCTGCAGGGCTCAATGTCCATGTATCTGCTGGTGCCCAGGTGACTATTATTGGTGTGGTTGGGGATAAATCACGTCTTAGTAGTGACTGCCTCTGTTCACTTAGTGGGGTCGATAAAATTGTCCCTGTTACAGAGTCCTACAAACTTGCTAATTTAAAATTCCACCCTGCTCCTAGTGAGATTTCTCTTGGAAACTGTAGTATCGGTGGCAAGCAATTGGTGGTTATGGCTGGCCCATGTGCTATCGAAAGCCGCGAGCAACTTCTTGAGTCTGCCGATGCTGTCCAAAATGGAGGAGCAACTATTCTTCGTGGTGGGGCTTACAAACCACGTACCTCACCTTATGCTTTCCAAGGTCTAGAAGAGGAAGGGCTCAAATACATGCAAGAAGCAAGAGAAAAGACGGGGCTGTCTATCGTCTGTGAAGTCACTAGCATTAGCGCTGTAGAGACTGCTGTCAAATACGTAGATATTCTCCAAGTTGGTGCGCGTAATATGCAAAACTTTGAACTTCTTAAGGCTGTAGGCAAGACCAATCTGCCTGTACTTCTTAAGCGCGGCTTATCTGCTACCATTGACGAGTGGCTTAATGCTGCTGAATACATTATGAGTGAAGGCAATCCAAATGTTATTCTATGTGAACGTGGTATCCGTACGTTTGAAACAGCGACACGTAATACTCTAGATATTAGTGCGATTCCTGTTATCAAATCCAAGAGCCATCTCCCTATTATCGTAGACCCTAGCCATGCTTCTGGTAAACGTGACTATATTGCAAGCCTTTCACGTGCTGCTATCGCTGCTGGTGCTGATGGTCTCATGATTGAAGTGCATCCTGACCCTAAAAGCGCACTTTCTGACGGGCCACAATCTCTTAATCCACAAGACTTCGCTGAGCTTATGGAATCTCTTAAGCCTATTGCTGAGGCTTCTGGTCGCACACTCTAATGCGTATCGGTATTATCGGCTTTGGTCTGATTGGGGGATCTATTGCCAAAGCCCTAAAGAAAAACAATGCACAGCATAGTACAATTATTGGGTATGATCACGACAAAAGTAGTCTTGAACTGGCCCTTAGCGAAGGGGTATTAGACCAAATCGCTACCAATACGACAACAGATTTTGCAGGCTGTAATGTGATATTTATTGGTACGCCTGTGTCTTCTATTCCTTCTATCATTAAGGAACTTATCCCTTATGTTGGGAAAGACTGTATTGTGACAGATATCGGCAGTACCAAACTAGAGATTGTTGAAGAAGTACAGCGTATTATTAGCGAAAGCCAAAAACCACTTTATTTTTTAGGTGGACACCCTATGGTAGGGTCTGAAAAATCAGGCTATCAACATGCCGTATCTCACCTCTTTGAGAATGCTTACTATATTCTCACACCTACAAGTGATACACCTGATTTTATTGTATTTATCTTGCAAAAACTCATTGAGAGACTAGGTGCTATACCACTTTTATTAGCACCTTCTTATCATGATTTTGCCACTGCTACAGTAAGCCATTTACCACATATTATCGCAAGCGGCCTTGTCCACTTAGTCAAAGATAATGATGGCTCTAGTCGTCATCTGCATACACTTGCTGCTGGCGGTTTCAAAGACATTACACGTATCGCTTCTTCAAACCCAACGATTTGGCATAATATCTGTATTTCTAACAAACAGCAAATCCAAAAAGTCTTTGGGAAATACCTAGACATCCTTAACCAATTCAATGATGCCCTAAGCTCAGAAGATGACAATGCGATCTATACTTTCTTTGATACAGCTCGTGCTTACCGTGACACCTTCCAAGACGGTGTCAGTGGCTCTCTTGCCAAAAACCATACCCTGTATGTAGATGCCCAAGACCAGCCTGGGATTATTGCCTCTATTGCTACAATACTTAGCACACGTGGCATTAATATCAAAGATATTGGGATTATTAACCACCGTGAATTTGAATGTGGTGTACTCCGTATTTCTCTAGATTCTAGAGCTTCTCTCTTAGAAGCTCACCAAGTGCTCACCAGACACAACTATACTATTTATTGCTAAAGGAGCTTTATTATGATTATTCATCCAAAGACCTCTCTTAATGGGTCTATTATGATTCCGGGAGACAAATCGATTTCTCACCGCAGTATTATGCTAGGTAGTCTTGCCAAAGGCACAACGACTATTACTAATTTCCTTATGGGCGAAGACTGCCTTTCTACTATCAAGTGCTTCAGAGCACTTGGTATTCCAATTACCATAGCTGGTGATACAGTAACTGTAGAAGGTAAGGGCCTCCATGGTCTCCAAAAGCCAGCTGATATACTAGACTGTGGCAATAGTGGTACCACCATTCGTCTCATCTCTGGTATTTTATCTGGTCAACCTTTTGAGACGTCTCTTACTGGAGATGACTCTCTCCAAAAAAGACCTATGAACAGAGTCATTCATCCCCTTACCCAAATGGGGGCAGCTATTAGTGGTAATGAAAAAGGACAATGTCCTCTACATATTATGCCTTCCTCACTTCATGGGATTGCTTATGAGTCACCTGTAGCCAGTGCTCAGGTCAAGTCTGCCCTCTTATTAGCTGGTCTCTATGCCGATAGCCCAACCTCTGTATCAGAGCCTCATCTCTCTAGAGACCATACAGAACGTATGCTAAACGCCTTCGGAGGTCGTGTAGTATCAGAAGGGACAACAGCTACCGTTTATCCAACCAAGGAACTATACGGTCAAACACTTGCTGTACCTGGAGATATTTCCTCTGCTGCTTTCTTTATGGTTGCAGGGCTTATTACCCCAAATAGCAGCCTAACGCTTCAAAATGTAGGCATCAATCCTAGCCGCCGCGGCATACTGGATGTGCTACGAGCAATGGGCGGAAATATTGAAATCATGAATGAACGTCTTGTGTGCGGTGAACCTGTATGCGATATGGTTGTGACCACATCTAGACTCAAAGGAATCACTATTGGCGGGGCAACTATTCCTACACTCATTGATGAAATCCCTATACTTGCAGTAGCCGCTTGTTTCGCCGAAGGCCAAACGATTATCCAAGACGCTGCCGAGCTTAAGGTCAAAGAGACCAATCGTATTGACGCTGTTTACAATGAACTTTCAAAAATGGGGGCACGTATTACCCCTACAGAGGATGGCATGATTATAGAAGGTGATACGCCGTTACACGGCAATGACACTCTCCATAGCTACCATGACCACCGTATGGCCATGTCGCTTGCAATTGCTACTCTCAATGCTTCTTCTGCTTCTACTATTAGTCATAGTGAGTGTGTGTCCATATCCTTCCCTAACTTCTTTGAATTGTTAGCAAATCTATAGGAATTTTGCGACGACTTGTAAATTATGGTATAATGCTTTCGGAGGTGTTTTATGAATAAAAGACAACTTATAATAGGTTTACTGTGTTTACTGCTGTGTTTTCCAGTATTAGCAGCAGAACAATCATTCTCAATCAACCTAAATGGCATGCCTTATACAACACAAAACCCTGTAATGCTTCAAGAAGAAACCCCTTATGTCGCTTTGGATGAACTTGAAAATTTACTTTTAGCAACCATAACTGCAGTATCACCTACACGGTCTACCGTAAAAATCGGCAACAATACTTTAGAAGTTAGCGTGAATAATAGACAAGTCAAACAGAGCGCTAAAAACCATACATTAGCAGAGCCCGTGCTCTCATTTAACGAAAAACTCTATGTGCCTATAACACTTTTACTAGATTTAATCCAGTATCCTTATGATTGGGATGCTAAAAACAATGTATTAGAGCTGACCACATTGGCTCCGTCTTCTACAAATTCCAATAGTCCTGATACACATTTGTTTATTCCTTGTAGAGAGAACCTCAAAAACTATCCTAATTATCTTGTTTCTTTTTCTTCTCCAGAAGCATTAGACAACAAAATTACCACTGCACTCAAAAAAGATAGTTATTTGGCTTTTGTAGATAGTACACATGTTACCGATCTTTTATCACTTACAAAAGAGAAAATTAATCGTTCGCCTTATCACAATATCACACTTATGGTAAGGGAGATTGACTTTTTAGGCAATGAACCCGTCATCAAAGATTTTAAGACCTATCCTGTTCAGTTAGAACCCAGCAGTGATGAGTTAACTTTAGTCATTGGGGCGGATCGTATTAAAGCAACAAACTATTGGTCTGCGTTTTATCCTGGCCAGTCTCTCACAGAGATGGATGTGGACGTCTCTCTAGATGCAACGCTCATGCGTCATTTCTATTATTACTTTAGAGATATGCATGACCTCAAAGACGATAAGTACTTCAAATCTGTTATAGAGTTTGAAGATGTCAGAACCACAACACTCAAACAAGACGTCTATACCTTGTCATTGCAAAACGAAATGACACCGTACACAGTATGTATCTATCGGTTACATCCGTCAGGTGCCATCACCTATGTGGTTGATCTCATTAAAAAATAAGGAGTAGGATTGCACTCATTGCAATCCTACTCCTTATTTTGATTTAAAACTGTTGTAATTCATATGCTGCATGATACTTCACAGCTGTGCCGTATGCTAATACCTGTACTTCGTTTCCATTCATGCAACTTTCAAATCTCACATTAACTACTGCATCTGCCTTCAGAAGCTTTGCCTTTTGTTTAATCCCCTTAATCGCTTCGTCTTTGGCATCACCAATTGATACAGCTTCGCCAGTTCCCTCTACCATTTCTAATACATCTAACTCTTTGTCTGATATATAATCTACATTGACAATGAGCATCCCATCACTTCCCTTCTTTATTTAATCATATCATTTCCTCAAGCTTCGTCAAGAATGCCCACAAAAAAAGATGTAGACTCACCGAAGTCAGCCTACATCTAAGCAAAATATATTTGCCCACTTAAGGGTTTTTAGATATTTACTTTTATATTATATCCATTTTTTAGTCATCTAATAGCATCTTATTAACATTTTGGACAATATATTCTCTATCTGTGACAACATCATAGAAACCTTTACCACAATACAATCTTTGGATATCAATTGTTCTCATATCACTCAGTTGTAATCTTGTAAGCATTCCATTTTTAAAGCCATTCACAACAATGTCTAATTGGAACTCTGGATCTGGTGGTAATGAGTCTGCTTTAACAGAAGTTGTTGGAATAACCACAAACTTGCTTTTAAAGTATTTAAATACATAACACCAATGCCCGCCGTAAAGCTCTTTTGGAAAACCTCTTGTTAAGTTGAAGTATGCAATCTGATGCACATCAGGTATCCTTTTTGGCCTATAAAAAGTCGTTGATGGATCTCCTGTTTGTTGTGGTGTCAGATGATCGTAGAAGTAAGAAAGTTGTCCTACATGATATTCTAGATCAGTTACAAACCCTTCTACATCCTTGTAATTCTTAAGTTGTGTCAACGTATTTGAAATAGTATTCATACGCATTTCAATATTATCTTTGTTACCCATGTCCATACATATTTCCCCCCTAATTCTAAATCTTAAGTATGGTTTTGAAGATTTCTATATTTGTCATTCCCCTTAAGTAAACTCTAGTTATTACCAATGTTCTATTTTTATATTTTATCATTTTTATACCTAAAAACAAAGTCTTTTTTGAAATTTTGATGTAATTTTTTTACAATTTCAAAATTAGCGAACTTTTATGCTTTGTTTTCACCCTAAAATAAGGTGTAGTACTACTCTTATTTAAGTAATACTACACCTCTTGTTAGATTTTTAATTAATGTTTAAAGTGTCTCATCCCTGTAAAAATCATTGCAATACCATAATCATTACATACTTTAATAGAGTCTTCATCTCTTACAGAACCGCCTGGTTGAATAATAGCTGTTACACCTGCTTCTACAGCTGCTTTAACACAATCATCAAATGGGAAGAATGCATCTGATGCCATAACACTACCTTTAACGCCCTCTTCACCCAAGAATTCTACGCCATGCTCAATGGCTTGTTTTGTTGCCCAAATACGGTTGGTTTGACCACCACCCATACCTACTGACATCCCTTCTTTTGCAAGAGCAATCCCATTAGACTTCACATGTTTTACAAGTTTCCATGCAAACATCAAATCTTCCATTTCTTTTGCTGATGGCTCGCGGTCTGTTACCACTTTGAGTTCCGCTTCAACAAGTAGCTCCACATCTTTTTGTTGAACAATCAGGCCACCGCCTACTTTTTTCATATCATATGCATTGCGGTTCACATACTCAATGTTTTCAAGTTTAAGGACACGTAGGTTTTTCTTTGTTTGAAGTACTTCAAGTGCATCCGCGTCATACTCTGGTGCAATCACGATTTCTAAGAAGATTTTTACCATTTCCTCTGCTGTTTTAAGGTCTACTTTGCGGTTAGCAACAACAATCCCTCCAAAGATTGATACTGGGTCTGCTGTATACGCTTTCATATAAGCATCATAAATGCTATCTGCTACACCTACACCACAAGGATTGGCATGTTTGACAGCTACAATCGCTGGCTCACTAAACTCTTTGAGAAGTTCAAGTGCCCCGTTGGCATCATTGATATTATTATAAGAAAGCTCTTTGCCATTAAGCTGAACGGCATCTGCAAGTGTCCCTTTTGTATGACCTACTTCTTTGTAGAAAGCAGCTCCTTGATGTGGGTTTTCGCCGTAACGCATATCTTGCACTTTTTCAAAAGTCATAGAGAATTGGTTTGGTAAGCTGTAATCTCCTCTTTGCTCTCTTAAATAACGTGCAATCATAGTGTCATAGTTTGCTGTATGCTCAAATACTTTACCTGCTAAGTAAAATTTAGTTGCACGAGATACTACTTGATTGGCTTTCATTTCTTCTAAAACCACTGCATAATCCGTAGGGTCTACGACAACTACTACATCTTGATTGTTTTTAGCTGCTGAACGAAGCATCGTTGGGCCACCGATATCAATATTTTCGATAGCTTCTTCTAACGCTACCCCTGGTTTTAAGATGGTTTCTTTGAATGGGTACAGGTTTACGACTACAAGGTCAATTGAGCCAAGTGCTAACTCTTTCATTTGTTCTTGATGTTTGGCATTATCTCTGATATTAAGAATCCCTGCATGAATAGCTGGATGAAGTGTTTTGACTCTACCATCTAAGCACTCTGGAAAACCTGTTACTTCTGAAATACCAATCACATCTAACCCTTCATTTTTGAGGGTGTTATAAGTACCCCCTGTTGAAATAATCTCTACCCCTAATGCAACTAATTCTTTTGCAAAGTCTACAATCCCTGTTTTGTCTGATACACTAATTAATGCTCTCATTTCCTATCCCTCCACTGTTTTCTCTATTTTAAAATTTTGGTTTGGCAAATAATAAGACCGCCTGAGTAACTTAGATTAAGTTGCCCAGGCGGTCGACTGTCCTATCTTATACACTCCCTCGTGGGTGCTCCCACTTTTTCCGCCAGTTGTGTACTAGGATTTAAATTCAATTATTTGTTTCTACTTGGTTTAACCACTGTCATATGAACAATAGCTGCTACCACTAAGATTGCTAATACTGCCCAAATGAAGTAGCTTGATAATGTGCCTACAAATATATATTTACAAATAAAGATTGCTGCTACTGTTACAATAACTGTGTTTAGTTTTTTGAGGCTTCCTGTTAATAAGTTGATAAGTACATAAGATACAACACCAAACACGATACCTTCTGAGATACTATAAGTAAATGCCATCCCAGCCATTGTTAAGAACGCAGGAATACCTTCGCCCGCTTCATTGAAGTCAATTTGACCTGCTGAGCCCATCATGTAGAACCCTACTGTGATTAAGGCTGGCGCTGTTGCAAATGAAGGAATCGCAAGGAAAATTGGTGAAAGGAATAATGCTACTGCAAATAAAATAGCTACTACAACTGCTGTTAGTCCTGTTCTACCACCTTCTGATACACCTGAAGCACTCTCAACATATGTTGTTGTTGTAGATGTTCCAAGTACTGCCCCTACTGTCGTTGCTACAGCATCTGCAAGAAGTGCACCTTTTACTTTTGGTAATTTACCATCTTTGTCTAAGAATCCTGCTTTTGAAGAAACCCCAATAAGTGTTCCTAATGTATCAAATAAGTCTACGAATAAGAATGCAAATACGATTGCAAAGAATTCGCCTGTAAGTAACATACTAAAATCAAATTTTGCAAATACTGGTGCAATACTTGGTACTGCTAAGCCATTTGAGAAATTAGGAAGTAATGAGAAGAATGCTGGATACTGTGCCATCTCTCCACCTGGAATAAATGGTACATAAATACCTGTTAATTCACACACTACACCTAATACATATGTAATAAGAATTCCCCATAGAATACCACCTTTAACTTTTTTGGCAATCATAACGCCTGTTAAGATGATCCCTACGATTGTTAAAAGCACTGTAATCCCTACATTATTAAAAGTATATAACGCTTCTGTCCCTGCTAAGTTTGGATGAAGCACATTCATTTTACCAATATCGAACATTGTTACTTTTGTTGCCCCATCAGACAAAACAATGTTTGAACCTTGGAATCCGATAAATGCAATAAACAAACCAATACCTGCACCTACTGCATGTTTTAAGTTCGTTGGAATAGCATCAAATATTGCCTCACGTACATTGAAAAGTGACATAATGAGGAAGATAATTCCCTCCACGAATACTGCTGCTAATGCAACTTCCCAGCTAATCCCCATTCCGAGTACTACTGAAAATGCAAAGAATGCATTAAGCCCCATACCTGGTGCTAAAGCAAATGGATAATTTGCAAAAAACGCCATACATAATGTTCCTACTACTGATGCCAATACTGTTGCTGTAAAAATAGCCCCACGATCCATGCCCGTTGCTGATAAAATATTCGGGTTAACTGCGAGTATATAAGCCATCGTCATAAATGTCGTAATCCCTGCTATGACCTCTGTCTTTACTGTAGTGTTATTCTCCTTAAGTTTAAAAAACTCCATTTGAATACCCCTCTCTTGGTTTGTTATAATCTTTTTATATGTTTATCATAACTTATATTTATACATATATCAAGACTTTTTTCGAACTTTTATTTTTTTATTCATTTTATCGTTCGGAATATTATTTTCTCGCCTTACCTTTCTTCTTTAACGTCTTTTCCTACATTTATTTTTATATTTTTGTAGTTTTTTCTTTTTAGGTTTTGGTGCTTCTATCAGCTTGCCATAAGCCACCCGATTGTCTATACGATCATCATCCATCATATACATACTCGAAATAAATAAACGGTCATTTTGATCCCACTTAATAGCCACCATAATATACTCATCATATTTTTTGACAAGTTCAATACACCTTTCTTCACTGACACTCATTCCTACATAGTCAGGATTTGCTATGATATCTGGTATCTTGGTGAGATATTGTCTATAGGCTCTATAATGTCTTCTTTTGATATGGCCTATAGTCCCTGGATACAATACAATAGATGGCTCATTCACTACAATATCTAAAAGCGTTACTATTTCAGGGCGTAACACACCTACTTCTTGTGTTAAATAATTATTGAGCTGTACTATAATCTTTTGATCCATACTCTCAACCCCTTCATAACGCTTGATATTTAGATGATAGTATATTATACTCAAAAATCTTTTAGGATGTGCGTAAGGTTTTCTGCATACTCTACCACCCTCGTCCATATATATGTATTAGGACATCTTATATTAAAAAGGGGGGTTACCATGTCTAGTCCTAAATTTATGGTATTTAAACTAAAAGATCTTCAAATCCCTATCGTTATGTTGCTGGTGGCTTTAGCAGTGTTCTCATTTTTTATGCTAACATCTGACAAAGCTGATGCAACAGAAAGTTTTGCACCTTCTCATACTTATGAAAACGGCATGTACATAGCAAGTATTGCACTCACAGATGCCGATATTGATGTTGTGGTCAGTGTTGAGAACAACCAAATCACTTCTGTTTCTCTTGACGGATTTGATGACACTGAAAAAGCAATTTACCAAGACTTTGATAAGAGCATTAGCTTTATCAATGACTATGTCATTGCGACACAATCTCTTGATTTACCAAAAACAGAAACACTCTCTGTGTCTTCTGGCATTCTTATGGATGCAGTACGTATCGCTTTATCTGATGACCAAGATGCTACGATTACAACATCTTACGAAACACCTGTTGTAGAGAATATCTCAGATGATGCAGATGCTCAAACTGTATCAGAAGATGGTACTGATGCTGAAGACGTCATCAGTCAAGAAACTGATACAACCAATATGGAGTAATCTCCAATCACATATTGGTCCTAAGCGTACATAAAAATAAAGAGGCAACTCCCCTAGAGCTACCTCTTTATTTTTTATGCTGTAATACACTCTGGATTTTGGACTACCTGTAGTCCTGTAAGGGCCATAGCTTTTGCTGCTAGGATCAAGGCTTTGTCTGCTTTTGCTGAACACGCAGCTTCTTTGAACGCTATGGTATGAGATGGCGTTTCCTTCTCGCATATGGCAATAGTTGGATGAATCGTCGGCACCACATGACTGACATTGCCAGTATCTGTTGAACCCACACCTTTCTTGATAGACGTCTCAACACGCTCCCCTAGACTCTCCATCGTCTCTACAAAGAGATCTTCTAATGATGCATTAGCTACCAAGTCTTCTACGATATTTTGGATATACGTATACTTCATCGTACAGCCTGTAGCCAGTGCTGCGCCTTGCGCCACATCTATAACACGCTTGTTAAGTAACTCTAACTTTTCTTTGGTTGCTGCTCTTAAATAAAATCTCGCTTTGGTATAGTCCGGAATAATATTAGCCGCTTTGCCCCCATCTAAGATGACACCATGCATCCTTACATCCGGTGTCACTTGTTGTCTCAGAGCATTAATCCCATTGTAGAATAGTAGCATAGCATCTAGGGCATTAATGCCCTCTTCTGGGCATCCTGATGCATGAGCTGGACTCCCAAAAAACTCAAAATCAATAGGCGCTACTGCCAATGATGTCCCTGTACGCTGGGTATAAGAGGCGGGATGTACCATCATCGCCACATCTACCCCTTCAAATACCCCTGCTTTAACAAAACTTGCCTTAGCACTTCCGTTTTCGCCGCCTTCTTCCGCTGGTGTCCCAAAGACTTTGATCACGCCGCCAATCTCTTCTAGTACCTCTCCCAATGCAATAGCTGCTGCCACACTACTTGTTCCAATCATATTGTGACCACACGCATGGCCTAGCTCTGGCAGCGCATCGTATTCTGCTAGATAGCCAATAGTTGGCCCTGGTTTAGCGGCCGACTTGGTTGCAATAAATCCAGTCGGATGCCCTGCAATATCCGTCTCCACCTCAAACCCACCTGTCTGAAGTGCCATGATGAGTAGTTGTGATGCATAGACCTCTTGATTACCTACTTCTGGCTTGGCATGAATGGCATGACTTAGTGCAATCCATCTCTCGCTTTGTCTATCTATTGCTTCTATAATACATTCTCTCACTGCAATCACTCCCCTTAGAATAATGGAACCTGTGCACCTTGGTACACTTCGTCAAGTAGCTCTTTAACAGGCTCTGTTTGGTAGACTTCTACTAGTTTTTTGAGCTCTTCTTTGTTTTCATCTTCTTTTCTTACAGCAAAAATATTGTAATAGTTAGCTGCTTCTTCTGTAGTTGAATCTTCTATATAAATAGATTCTTCCAACGGCTTAATACCTGCTGTTACTGCAACCCCACTATTAATCACTCCTAAATCAAGGTCTTGAAGTGAAATTGGGATTTGCTGAGCTGACATTGCTATGATTTCTACTTCTTTTGGGTTGCTTACGATATCTTTAACCGTTGGCGTTGCCCCTACACCTTCTTTTAAAGTAATAATACCTGCTTGATCAAGTAAGATAAGTGCTCTCCCACCATTTGTGACATCATTTGGAATCGCAATCTTAGCTTTTTGCCCGATTTCATTCACGTCTGTATATTTCTTTGAAAAAACTCCCATTGGCGCAATCACCGTATTGCCAATAGAAACAAGGTCAAGCTTGTGGTCTTCTTTGAACTGATCAAAATAAACTTGTGTTTGGAATGAGTTTATATCAATCTCTCCATTAGCCAGTGCTAAGTTTGGCTGAATATAATCCGCAAAACTCACAACTTCCAAATCAATCCCTTGCTTAGCAAGTTCTTCTTCAACATAATTCCATACTCTAAAATCTGTACCATTCACACCTAGTTTAATGATATTGTCACTTGACTGATCTGCTGCTTTGTCGCCACACCCAACTGCTACTGTCCCTACCAAAAATGCTAATGCTAATACTGCTAATTTTTTCATATCAATCTCTCCTTTTATTTTTGATTTATTGTTTTTTTATTTGTTATTTCCTAATGTGTAAAACGCTTGGCGATACATTCTCCGATTTTTTGAACCCCACTTACCATG
>JBOFEH010000056.1:0-7400 GCA_051647765.1 Cellulosilyticaceae bacterium
CAAAGAGATCCACTTGTAGAATACAGATTCTTAAGCTACGATATCTTCGAAGAGATGATTCAAAATATTCAAGAAGAAACAACAAAAGCATTATTCCATGTACGTATCGCTGTGAATAGAGAAATCAAACGTGAGCGTGTAGCACAACCAATCGCTACAAATCACCAAGATACAAGTATGGGACCACAACCAAAAGTAAAACAAGAAAAACCAAACCGCAATGATGCTTGTCCTTGCGGAAGTGGCAAAAAATACAAACAATGCTGTGGCAAATTCGAATAAGATAGTGATATCAAAGGGTAGTGACACCTTTAACTGAGTAGGTTAAAGGTGTCACTACTCTTTTTGTATACTGACGATAGTTTGAGACAGCATCTCTATAAAGGAGATGCGCATCTGCAATAATAGTATCAGTATTAAAGGGGTATTAAGGGCTGAAGGAATAGTGTGTGGATAGAGTTATAGAGTCCGTGAATGAAGTGCTGTGGCAAGGCAATAGTCACACACAATATTTTGATTTAATGTCTGTGGATTGATGTTATTATAAGAGCCTTTTTGAAAAGCAAATTTTGAAAAAGTGTTATGGGTATGCCAGCAGTGAATATGAGGATGGTCAGAGATAGGCTGATGACTGTCACTTCTAAAATCAAGTTTGTTAGCATCGATGACTAGATTATCTACGAGATGATTGACAGCAATTTCGGTTGCGTACATAGAGGTTACACCTCTAAACCAACCCGGCCACTGTCCTTCGTTTGTTAAAAATTCATTCTTTAAGATATAGGCAGCGATTTCAACACTAAGCTTACAAACTTCGCGGACGAGCTTGGTGTCGCCGTAATGGGTAGAGCCTATGTTAAAAATACCTTTGTGTCGTAGACCTAGCGTGGTTGCAATTTGAGTAAGCTTCTCTTTAGTGAAATCGTCACTGACATAGCCTCCTTTGCCAGTCATATAGCCATCAGGATAAAAGTCGTTCCAAGCAGGGGTCAAGAAGGTATCGGCATCACTTCGTAGAATGAAATCATATTGATCAAGCATTTTGGCGGAGGGCTCGTCAAGACAAGCGAGGGAGTTGATATAATGGTAGTTCTTCCAGCTAGGTCTATTACTAATAATAGGGGCATCAAGTTTAATACACTGATTGGGGACACGGAGTAAGGCTTGTTTGGGGCCAAACACGACAAGGTCAGTATCTAGACACATTAATAGATCTAATGAATGGGCAAGGGCTCTCATCTCAGTAATGAGATGCGGTTTGTTTTCGATAAATATGACAACGGCTCTTTTCATAAAAAGCACCTTCTTTTGATAAAGTATCTATTATAGGTTATGAGTAAAGGGTTCAAACAGTTCACAAAGTCTACTATTTGGATAAGTTAAGGAGTGGGGCGAGCTGGTGATGCCAAATCCATTCTTGACTATAGTAGAGACGGACAGCATTTTTTGCAACTAATACTTCATTTTCAAGCATTTTCTGGACAATATGCTTTGCATGAGTTTGGTAGTAATGTTTTTCGGAAGGGGTATAAGTAGGGACGACATCACCTTCAAAAGTATGTGCGGGCCATCGCATCAGATAAGGATGGAGTTTTTCGCTTAATTCTTCGAGGGCTGGGACACATTCGTTCAGTACCAGGAAGTTCCCACGACTAGCAGCTTCAAGTACTGTCAGTCCAAAAGATTCTGAGAAGGAAGGGCAAATAAAAAGATTTGAGAGTGAGAAAAGGTCAAGTACCGCCTGCCTAGGAAGACCTGAAGGAAAGCCCTCTTCAGATGTAAAAATAATATTTTGGATAGGAAAATTATAAGTAGAAGCAGTTTGCCTGATGTTGTCTTTATAAAGTCTTGGGTCAACATCTAAACTTGGAAAATCACAAAAAATAATTTTTGCTGTTTTTTCACAGGTATCATAAATACTGCCTACAAGCGTAACTACTTTTTCGAGCTGCTTACTAGGTGTTAGGCGTGCAGGGTAAATGATTAATAGATCTGTATCGTAAAGATTGATGCGTTCATGAAGTTGCCTTACTTCTGGGGAAAGGAAGGAAAGGAGTTCTAAGCTATTATAAACAACATGACAGTGTCCCTCAGGGACTTGGTACTGGGTAGAAAGTGCAGTGATTCCACTGTAAGTAGGATAGACGTAACGTGTACGCGGCATGGGCGTATAAAAACCTAGTAAATGAGGAGGAATAGAGAGTGGACGTCTAAGTGGGAAGGAGTGGGTAAAAGCGATAAAGTGTAGGTTCGTAAGTTTTTGAGCGACTTGGCGAATAGCAATATTATGGATATAGTGCCAGCCTTGATAGAGAATGTCATGCATGATACAGATGTCTACATCTTGAAGATGAGACATTAAACTTTCAGTGATGATGTGTAATTCGCTGGGAAAGCTAGTATGGAGAGAATCTGTAGGCGTACTATAATCATGCCATTTAATAGGGATGCCTGCGATGTTATTAGTAACAAAGCACCATTCAATACGAGGGTCTGCGAAAATACCTTCAAGGGGACTTAAAGGGCACTGTTCGCTTACTAGAAGTTTGACTTCTAGATGATGGGATAGCAATATCTCAATCTGTTCGGCAACAACGCTTACGAGAGAGTAGGAACGGTTAAGTCCATTAAACATAGTAAGAAGTGCACATTTCATGTGAAGACCTCCTTGTGGAAAAGATATATTTGTAGAGTATATGTGCATAAATTATAAAGAATCACTAGTAAGAGGAGGATGAAGTATGAAAGTAGCGATTCTGACGATGTTTCAAGGGCTCAGCAATACCTATTCTTTAGTTTATGTAGTCAAGATGCATCTTGAAATGTTATTAGCAGCAGGGATAGAGGTCAAACTACTTGTGAGTGAGGAGTGCCCTGATGAACAAAGGGCGGGGATTTGGTTGGATGAACGGATAGAATGGGTCAAAGTGACCAATCAGTATCAGGGCCGCCAAATCATTTGGTATGATTATTATGACCCGACAATGACTTTGCATGATACTTTTGAAGGAGAGGTACAAGTCGTTAGTGAAGACTTTGAGAGGTGTTTGGAGGGTGTAGATGTTTGTATGCTCCACGATATCTTGTATCAAGGCAAGCATTATATACACAATATGGCCATTAGAAAAACTCAAAAAGCATTACCCCGTCTGAAGTTTGTAGCCTTTACCCATTCCTTTCCAGTGAATGTGTCTACCAAGGCATCAGGGGTGATGAAGGGACGATACACATCTTTACCTCAGACGCTTTATGTGTATCCAACACGGAGTGGCATTGGGGCTTTGGCAAGCCAGTTTGGGATTTCAGAAGGGTTGTGTAGGGTGATTTATCATCCTATAGAATGGCTAGAAACAATGAGCCTAGATGTGAAGCGACTTCATGAGCAAGTGAATTTATTAGAGCCAGAAATATTGATAGTTTATCCCGCAAGATTAACGCCAGGTAAGCAGTTTGATAAAGTTGTAGCGTTGGCGGGAGCACTTAAGACTATGGGGGAACAAAGTATCAAGGTGATTTTTTGTGATTTTCCGTCAAAGGATATAGAGCCTATGCAGTATAAAAATGAAGTTAAGGTTAAAGGTCTAAACTATGGATTGGATTTTGAAGATATGGTATTTACATCTGAGATAGGATGGGCATGTGGATTTCCACATCAAGGCGTAATAGAACTATTTTCTTTATCCAATGTGTATGTGTGTCCGTCCTTGTCAGAATCATTTGGATTGACTGTGTTTGAGGCAGCTAGGGGAGGAAATCTTATTATACTTAATGAAAATGTACCTGCGCTAAGGGAAATAGGTAAACAGCTAGCCGCTTATTTCATGAAATGGGATGCAAGGTGTATGGGATACGATATTATTCAGAAGCATGAACCTTCAGAGGCTACCTACTATGGTAAACATGCCAAAGCCATTATCGCCTGTCTGAAGGAAAACAAAGCAGTAATGGCCAAGACAAAAACCAGGCAGCGTTTTAATAAGGAGTGGATATGGAAGCATCAGTTCTGGCCACTATTAGAGGATTTGGGTAACGATTAAATGCTATTATAAATATAATAAAGTAGTACAGTATCATTTAGGGAGGAAATTCGAGATGGCAACAATAGTAACACTGATTGATCGTGCTCAAGTGAATTACGAACAAAGTTTCATTTATTCTATTAATGCAAGTTTTAATGGGATAGAAGGAAATATTGCATCTGCCCAGATAAAAGATATGATACCGGATACCATAACGTTTACTTTGCCTCAAATTATTGCACCTCTAAAAAATATTATCACACAGCCAGTATTGGGTGGAACTGAGATCACTTTTGACTTTGGGCCTATTATAGATTTGGGGATTGCAGTGACACTGGAGTTGGAATGTCAGTATAAACTCACGACACCTAATGGCACATCGTTTGCGAATCAGACAACGTTATGGATAAATGGAAATAACTATATGCAGTATACAGCAGATAACATAAATTTAGTCCTTAATCCTAGATTTACACTAGAAATATACACCATATTACCTACAGTCAGTCCTGCACCTGGGGGTAGTGTCATATTAGGATTGGATATGCATAATTATCAAGATAAAGGGGCTGTGGCTGAGGATATAGAGGTCACAATGACTTTACCTGAGGGTGTGACATTTGATACAAGTTTTGTAGTGGTGGGGAAAGATATCTCTAAGGAACCTTTTGTGGATAGGAGTGCAGATGGTATTGAGGGAAACATTATAAATAATGTATTGACATTTATACTACCCAGCTATAGAGGGGTAGAGTATAGGGTGCCATATAAGATTATCTTGAGTGATATACTACAAATAGGAACTCAAATACCATTGCAAGCCACATGGACAATTAATAGTATATCACAAACACCCGGAAATATTAGTTTGACTTTAGCCGCACTTAACAGACATGGTGCAGTCAGTAAATATGGACCTGATTATACATTACAAGGACAGCCCATTAACTATGAACTTTATTTTGTTAACGATGGAAACTGTGATTTGATAAATGTGAATATTGTGGATGAATTGCCACTACAAAATGACTATACTAGTTTTGAAACAGGAACATTTTATATTGAGGCTATTAAAAAACGTGGATTAGGAAACTATATGATAACTTATAGCACTCATGCAGGGATAACAGGGACATTGGGACCATTTAGTACAGATGTCAATAGTATTATACTGTTTAATACACTGGGACTTGCGAGTGGGGATTATATTATTTCCCTCAGTTGGAACTTGTATGTGTTTGGATTAGGAGTCACCCAGGATATACCGCCAAAGATTAATGGCGTTGTTAAAAATAATCTCATAAGGGGGACCCGTATTTTAAACCATTTTCACATGGAGTGGGATATTCCAGGGGGGCGGGATCAATCTATTAATAACCGTACTACAGTAGTGGACGATTTGTGTATACTAAGACCACAATTGAGTCAAGTATCACCCAATGCCAATGTCAACCCAGGGAATACTATCAGGTATCAGGCATTTGTTAACTGTTGGAATTCGAGACTTAATAGACCTATCATTGCTTTTTTGCTACCACCAACGTTGCAATATGTAGGGAATGTTACCGTGAACTATGGAAATTATTTTACAGGGGCACTTACCCCAGTAACACCACCGCCAGTTGTGGTACCTAATTTTAAAGGTAGTGGGATGACTTTGGTGAAGTGGGTGTATGAGGGTGATTTTGCCTATAGCTTTTGGCAACGTGCAACAATTACTATTAGGTTCGATACGAAAGTTGTTATTGGGGCCAAGGGTTCCATTCGAGTCAATATGCTTTTGAATAATGAGAATGACACAGGTGTCATCCCAAATGATATTGAAATATTTACAGACCCTTATGATATAGAGGGAAGTAGTAGCCAGAATAAACTTTATGCACAAAGCCAGACTATTACTAACCAAATCAACTTTTTTACAAGTATTGCATCTAACAAAAAGGTAAAAGGGGCCCTAGACGCAATTTATGTAGAGGAGCCAATTGAAGGGAGAACCCAACCGGGTGGGATGCTTAATTATCAGTTAGCTATTATGAATACAGGGAATGTAGATTTGGAGTCTGTAGAAATTGTAGATATATTGCCTCATGTAGGGGATACGGGGGTTGTTGAAGTAAATGTTTACAGAGAGTCTGCATTTAAGGTGTATAATGTAGCTAATGTTGTAGCAACACTTACACCAGTGGATATAGGTGATCCACAACCGCAGATACAGGTATACTATTCTAGGAGTTATGACCCTGTGAGATTTGGCAATGCCTATCAGACGATAGGAACGGTTAATGACTGGTCATTGCAACCCCCATCAGTTTCCACGACTTTAGCTAGCTTTAAAATTGCAACTCAAAATACTAAGGTAAAACCAGGTCAAACTTTACGCATCCAATTGGTAGGAGTAGTGCCTGTTGATTCTCCAGTAGGGGCAGTTGCTTGGAACTCTTTTGCTGCCAAAGTGAGTTACAAAAATCGTAATAGTGCATTAAAATATTTTTTACCAGTGGAGCCAGAAAAAGTTGGGATAGCAGTTGTGAATCCTACTAATCCTGGGAAAATAGGTGGTATGATATGGCAAGATATTCATAAAAATGGTGTATATGAACAAGGAGATCCTGGGATTAATGATATTACGATTGTATTATATAATACCCAAGGTATTGCTGTTGGATCCACAGTTACAACTAGCAATCAAAGTGGTCAAGAGGGACATTATGTATTTGGAAATTTGCCATTTGGCAAGTATTATATCAGAGTTGTAGTGGATGAGCGGGAGTATAGTATAACACTTAGACAGCTAGGGCAAGAGAATGGAAGTGTATTTGACCCTGTCACGGGACTCTCGCCGCAGATAGATTTGAAATCTCAGCAGGAAGAAATGCTAGATGTGAGTGGTGGGCTCATTGTACTGACAACAAATGATAGGATGAAAGATGTTTTGGCTATGAATAAGAGTGCGCAGAAGATGGTTCGTAACGTCATTTACAATGAAATATTATTGATTAATAAATTGGAAGATGTGACGGATTTAAGCCGCCATCAATAAAATAAAGGGGGTGCACAATTAATCGATTAGGTTAGTTATAACAACACCCTCTTATTTATTTATAATTTCAAAACACTTAAAAGAAAGAGAGCTATCTCTATATTCGAAAAACAAACAACTTATATTAAATCATGGGTATGGTGGTGGAAAAAGAAAAATTTTAAGTGAGATATGACTAAGTAAGGGAAGATGCTGAAATGGGATTGGTATTTCAATAGACTTACTAAAGTACATCAAAAACCCGCAAGTTTCTATAAAATTTTAATACATAAATATGGCTCATCATCAAAATGTATAAAAAGAAGGAGGTGTCACAAAACTAATTAATTAGTTTTGTGCCA
>JBOFEH010000057.1:0-16243 GCA_051647765.1 Cellulosilyticaceae bacterium
TAAAGTCTATGAGATTTTAAACTAATTTGATTGAAAGGATTAATCACATGTCAAAGATTAATTTAGATAACTGCCCACAAAGAATTCATTTTATTGGCATCGGTGGTATTAGTATGAGTGGCCTAGCTGAAATTATGCACGAAAGAGGCCATCTCGTAAGTGGTTCTGATATGAAAGCATCAGCCGCTACAAATCATTTAGAAGCTAAAGGTCTGAATGTCTTTACTAATCATTCAGCTGACCATATTACATCTAATCTAGATCTTATCGTTTATACTGCGGCTATCGCCTCAGACAATCCTGAGCTTGTCAAAGCTAAAGAGCTCGGCTTATCACTTGTAACACGTTCGGAATTCCTTGGATACCTTATGCATACTTACGACCTTCCTATCTGTATTGCAGGAACACATGGCAAAACAACTACTACCTCTATGCTTTCTGAGGTCCTTATAGGTGGGGACCTTGACCCAACAATCACTGTAGGTGGTATACTAAAGTCTATGGGTGGAAACATACGTATTGGAAGCCCTAAATATTTCTTAACTGAAGCCTGTGAGTATTGTAATAGTTTCTTAAACTTCTTCCCTAAAGTTGGGGTTATTCTTAATATCGAAGAAGACCACCTTGATTACTTTAAAGATATGAGTGAAATTCATGCTTCTTTCCTTAAGTTTGCAAAACTCATTCCATCTGATGGTTTCTTAGCTATTAATGGGGATACTGAAGATATTACACCTTTCTTTGAAGAGACAACTTGTAAGGTTGAAACTTTTGGTATGAGTATGAAGTACGATTGGTATGCTAGTAATATTACATTAAACGAAACAGCTTGCCCTTCTTTTGATGTCTATTATAAAGATACTTTATGTGGCCGTGTGTCTCTTGGCGTTCCTGGTA
Organism: Cellulosilyticaceae bacterium; assembly: GCA_051647765.1. Classification (GTDB taxonomy): domain Bacteria; phylum Bacillota; class Clostridia; order Lachnospirales; family Cellulosilyticaceae; genus JBOFEH01. Next base: position 898 of record JBOFEH010000057.1, read on the forward strand.
TGCATAATGTTTACAATGCCTTATCTATTTGTGCAACAGCCAACTTCCTTAATTTAGAGTTTGCCCTACTAGAGCAAGTACTTCCTCACTTTACAGGGGCTGACCAACGTTTTGAGATCAAAGGTAATATTCATAATGTAACAATTGTAGATGATTATGCACATCATCCAACAGAAATAGCTGCCACACTTGGTGTTGCTAAAGACTACCCTAAGAATGATTTATATGTGGTGTTCCAGCCACATACCTATACACGTACAAGGGCATTTCTGGATGACTTTGCTAACGTACTTGCGGATGTCCCTCACCTTATTGTGACAGATATCTATGCTGCTCGTGAAAAAGACCCTGGTGATGTTCATTCTATGCAGATTGTAGACAAAATCAATGCTCTTGGTAAAGAAGCAACTTATCTTTCTGACTTTGAAGAAATTGCGGATTATCTCCTTGCAAACTGTGTCCCTGGCGACCTTATTATTACCATGGGCGCTGGTAACGTCAATCAAATTGCTAGTATTTTATTAGGTGAATAATTGCTTAGCCCTTCTAGAATAGAAGGGCTGTTTTATGCTATACTTACTCTACGAAGGGAGGCCTCAAAGTGGCGTATATTACATTTTCAGCTCCAACTCAATTATTTTTACAAGTTCCTACATGGTTTATTACAGACTATATGCCACAGGCTCATGGTGGTTATATCAAAGTATACTTGTATTTACTCAATCTCTCTTTTGAGCATACGAGTAATCCTCTATCTTTAGAAGATGTCGCTAAAAAATTGGACATGCTTTATTCTGAGCTTATTGATGCACTAGAATATTGGAAATCCAAAGAGCTTCTCCAGTTTGAGAATACAGAAGAAAACTTTTCTATAGCCTTTACTATGCAACAGCCACAGCAAGCCCCTCCTAAATCATTGACCGCAAAAGCACCCGCACCAACTAGTAGAACGTTTATCCAACAAACAAGACCGCTCTATACTGCTGACGAACTCAATATGTATAAGCGTCAACATCAGTCTATTGCACAACTCTTTATGATTTGTGAAAAATACTTAGGTCGTATGCTTTCTTCCACAGACCAGCAAGTATTGTTTGGACTCTATGACTGGCTTAATATGCCTCTTGACCTTATAGAGTTTTTGGTGGAGTATTGTGCATCTAATAATCATACCCATATACGTTATATCGAAAAAGTGGCACTCTCATGGGTTGATGGTAATATACGGACAGTTGAAGATGCTAAATCCCAAGTCTCTATCACAAAAAAATATCGCACTATTTTCAAAGCACTTGGAATGAATAGTGAGACCATTACCAAACAGCATCGCACGTTGTTTGATAAGTGGCTAGAGACATATGGTTTTGATCTTGCAATCATTTTAGAAGGTTGCAAACGTACTGTTACCCATACTACCAAACCTACACTTAATTATTTGGACCGTATCTTAACCAGTTGGCATGAAGCTCATGTCAAAACATTGGCTGATATTGAAAAATTAGATGAGGCACATGATAAGCAGCAGCAACAACAAACTGCCCAAAAAGTTATCCCCAATTCCAAGCCTTTATCTAGTAAAAATCCACACTTTACAACAACTTACTCACATAATTGGGATTTAGACCAACTTGACGAATTGGCTCAAGAATATCTAGAAAGAAAGCTACATGGAGGTGATAAATAGTGACTACTCAAGAGATTCAACACAAACTTATTATGAAACAATATGACAGTAAACGCATGCGCTCAGTTGATATTCAAAAAAGACATCAGCAAGAAGTTTATGAAAAAGTGCCTGATATCCAAAAAATTGATTTATCTCTTAGCCAAATTGGTGTATCACTGGTTCGCAGTATGCTTCAATCTGCTGCCTCCTCTAAACTTTCTGAGTTTAAAGAACGTTCTCAAGAACTTCAAACCCTAAAGAAAATGAAGCTTGTCGAAAACGGATTTCCTCCTGATTATCTTGATATCCACTACGATTGCAGTGCATGCCAAGATACAGGTTTTATTGGTACTAAACGTTGTAAGTGCTTCAAACAAGCACTCATCAACCTTTCTTATAATCAATCAAATCTCAAGCATGTTCTATCCCATGAGAACTTTGGGAGTTTTAAGTTTGATTATTATAGTGATCAGCCCTTTGGAGATTACAAAATTTCTCCTCGTAGAAATATGGAACAAATCTACGACTTCTGTGTAGGCTATGTAGAACGGTTCGCTACAGAAAAAGGCAATCTCCTCTTCCAAGGTCCTACAGGACTTGGCAAAACATTTCTTTGCAACTGCATTGCCAAAGAACTCTTAGACCAAAGCTATAGTGTGCTCTATCTTAGTGCCCAAGATTTATTTAGACTCTTTTCAGAATCACGTTTTCACCGAGAAGATATGCCTGAAGAGGCTAAGACAATCTTAGATACCCTCTTTACTGTAGACTTACTTATTATTGATGATTTTGGGACAGAAGCTTCTAATTCCTTTACAGGTCCTGATTTATTTAATACGATTAACACAAGATTTCTTAACCAAAAAGCAACGATTATTTCTACTAATCTCCCATTAAAGGACTGGCAAACACTTTATTCAGAGCGTATTATTTCTCGTATCCATGGTAATTACACAATCCTTCGTGTATTCGGAGATGATGTACGACTTGTAAAAAAATATATGATGAGATAGATATTTTGAGACTTCCCTTAATATACTTTGTATATACCCTAAAGGAGGTCTCTTATGTTTTGTACAATTAAACTTTCAAAATCAGACCCTACCCCTTTATATATACAACTTGCTAATGAATTAGCTGATTTAATTCGCTGTGGTCAACTTCCAAGTCAAACGAAATTACCAACCATCCGTACACTTTCACGTAAACTCCAAATTAACCGTGACACTGTTGTAAGTGCTTATAAAATGTTAGAAAAAGAAGGCTTAATCATTGCTCATATGGGAAGTGGGACTTATGTGGCACCTATTATCCCCGCACAAATACCTACTACACCCTCTTCCCCTATCTCTTGTAGCGCACTTTCTTTTGACAAAAATCTGGTTTCTCTATCGGTTTGCCAAGATCTTCTTAGCCAAATGATTCAATCCGAAGGTTGGAGTTGCTTTTCAGACCCACTATTTCGTAATAGGCTAACGCTCAAACAATCGATTGTGGATTATCTAAAATCTGTAGGTATTCTTACCACACCTTCACAAGTGAGAATGGTCAAAGACATGAATTCTTTTCTGTTGGAAATGTTAAAGTACTCCAACAAATCATGTCTTTGTGTAGAAGAATATCATGACCTTACTTATACCTCTTTAATGCAATCTCTAGGTTTTAAGACTTATGAAATTCCTCTACATACTGAAGGCATGGATTTAATAGCCTTAGAGAAATATCTTAAGACAGGTACAATCTCTTATATTTGGTGTTCCCCTTATATTCAAAATCCAACAGGTATCACTTACTCACTAGAAAACAAAAAAGCCATATTGGATTTATGTGAAAAATACGACTGTTATATTTTAGAGGATGGGACACTTAGTGACTTTGCTTATACCCAAAATTTAGACACCTTTTATGAGTTAGATTACAATCATCGGGTTATTTATCTTTATCATTTCTCTAAACTTTTTTTACCACATCTTCACTATACGTTTGTAGCTTTACCTACCTCTTGGTCAAAAAAACTTCCTGATGGCTTAGAGTGTACTTTAAATGAATGTTTTTTGCAGTATTACCTTGAGTCATCTTATTTAGCCAATCTTAGATGTCAACTCATCAATGATTGCTACACGCGTTACATAATGATTCAAAATCAGCTTCAGGCCTGTCATGACTCCTTATCTTTTGTTTTAAATCCTGATGGACTCTTTTTTTGGGTGACACCTTTGAAGCTATCTCCCTCAGATGCCCTTCAACTTTTTATTAATCACCAAATCATCTTAGCACCTGGTGAAATCTTCACGCACCGGCATACTTCTATTTATTTTAGGATTTCTATTTCTAACCTAAGTCCTGATTCACTAGATCAGCTCACCCATGTGCTAGGTTTGTTTAGTGGACAAAAGTGCCCTTAGTGTATGTTTCTTGGCTCACCCTGTAGAGAACTGCTTGGATGTGGCCGTTCTCTACAAACTAAAGTACAAAAATAAAAGTGTGAAAGCTAATCTGCTCTCACACTTTTATTTTACTTTCTCAAAATATTCGATAATCCCTTTATAAATAGCCCATGCCATTTTATCTTGATATTCTTCACTCTTAAGAAGTTTTTCCTCTTCTGGACTTGTTAAGAACCCACACTCCACAATAATGGAAGGCATTGTGGTTGATTTCAGTACATAATAACTGGTTGTGCTTTTGATGGTTCTTTTATTATTTGGGTCGGCTTCTGATTTGATATTGCTTTGGACACTATAGGCTAACTGCTTGGATGCCTCAGCATTTTCATAATAAAAGACCTGTGCTCCCCTCACTTTCGGTTGGGTAAAAGCGTTTTGATGAATACTAATCATAATATCCGCACCACTTTGGTTAATTGTCTCCTTGCGGTATCGCATATCATCATTTTTGGTAGATTTACCACCTACACCACCTAATGCTTCATCTGATGTCCTAGTCATTACAACCGTTGCTCCCGCTTGTTCTAAATATGCTTTGAGCTTCTGTGCGATTTGCAAATTAATATCTTTTTCATAGACACCTGTAACCCCTACTTTCCCAGGATCGAACCCACCATGACCTGCATCAATCACAATCACTTTTGATGCTACAGATAATCCAAAAGTCTGAACAGTTGTATTTGCAAACTTAAGATAACCACAGACCGCAACAAGGCTTACTAACCCTATAATCATTCCCATCACACGGTTATTTGGTCTCAATTTTTCACCCTCTTCTAACCATACTTTTTGTCCTCATTTTATTGTATTAGTCTAAGGGTAAAAAAATAACCACTTTATTATTTGACTGTGCTTAAGATATCCCATACCTTAGCATTTTCAAGACCTAATTTCCAACCTGCATAGCCTGCTAATTCATAGTGCGCTATCAAATCTATTCTCTTTTGGACTGAGCTTTCGTTTTCTAGCCATACATTGTATTTCTTTTGGCCCTTTGTTACCTCTGCATAATCAAGTCCTGACTGCTCATCATAGCTTATTGGTACTCCCCATTGTTTGACAGCACTCTGACTTCCATCCATTCCATACGCTTTAGAGCTCACCCCTTCACTGCTTTCTTCCCATATACGCGTAAAGAAAGGTATGCCTAAAACAAGCTTTGGAGCTGGTACTTCTTGTAGGTTGGCTTTAATGCCTTCTTCTACCCAATCAAGCCCCGAAACAGGTCCTGCTAATTTAGAGCCCGACCAATGCTGGTCATACGCCATTACAATGAAATAATCCACCACTTCAGCAATCTGCTCTCTCTGATAATGACCAGACCATGCTGATGGCATATAGACATCTACCGATACAGTCAAACCTTTTTGTTTCATCTGCGGCGCTAACTCTCTCATAAACTGAACCCACTCTGCCCCAAAGTCTTCTTGGATATTTTCTATATCAATATTAATCCCATCAAAACCATATTGGTCTGCTGCTTCTAAAAGCTGATTAATGACATTTTGCCTTCTATTGGTACTGGTCAAAATCTCTCTTGTATATTGTGGCTGACTAAAGTTATGACTCATAAGTGGCCACACCTGCATCCCTTTTGCATGGGCATTATTGATATAAGCTACTGTGCCTCTATCTATTAAGTTGCCTTTTTCATCTGCAAATTCAAACCAGGTAGGAGCGATGACATTAGCATTTTTTATCTTAGTATATTTATTACTTGTCCAATCTCCAGCCGTTCTTACTGTCATTTGGTCCCACACTAAGCGTACTTTTTGGTCAAGTGGCTTCTTGCTTGATGCTAACTCTGGTCTTTGATATTTGGAAGTAATCGTCGTATCCCCTATTATTTTAATATCCTGCTCTGGGATAAATCCAATAATACCATTTGCACTTCTTACACGCGCATAACCATTTTCTATTTTATAGACCGTTAACTCTTGATTTTTACTAACCACTTCTGTAATAGCATTTTTCTTATCTGGATGTGTTCTCAGTTCTGATTTTTGAGATTTCACTTTGGCAACTTGCTTGCCTTGATGGGTATCAGATCCCATATAAAGTCTTCCATCATCACCTTTACTCATCACAAAATCATAACGCTCTTCTACAAAGTTCTCTGGTAAGTAGCCTCTTCCCTCAATTTCTAGAACAGGGTACTCAATCTCAGAAGGCTTCCCATTTATTTTAATGTTTGTTCCACCGCGATATAATCTCAAAATATCCTGAGGTGTTGTGATGGTCATAATCCCCTCTGCTGCATCATAAAAGATAGTCTTGTCAACATATCTTTGTAACACTTCATGTGAAATATAAATCACACCATTTTCCTCCACTACCGGCTTCTCCAAGTCTACTCTCATATCTTCAAATACCATATTATTTTGACCCTCTTTAAATTCTCCAAAATATGTAAGAGGATCTATTCTTTCTTTACTAGGCATGTTTATAATGACAGCTAATGCCACTATTCCAAATAGTACCATACCTACTAAAACTGCCAATATTTTTTTTATCATTTGCATACCTCCTTTTGTTTAAGTATACCACAATAGTATTTGTTCTCATACATCGCATTACAAACTTTGACAGGTTACGCCCTTTTAGAATTCCAAAAAGGATTGGATCTGTTTAGTACTAATTATAAAAGGCTATCCATATCAAATGGATAGCCTTTTATAATTAGCCTACTACAATATTTTGATCTCTATTTGGACCTACACCAACCATAGATACTTTACATTCGCAAAGTTCTTCAACACGTTTGATGTAAGTTTTAACTGACTCTGGTAATTCTTCGTATGTTCTGATGTGAGAAATTTCTCCCCATCCTTCAAGTTCTTCATATACTGGTTCACATTTTTCAAGTTCTTCTAAGCTTGCTGGGAAGTATTTTACGATTTCGCCATCTTTTTTGTAAGCAACACAAATCTTAACAACCTCTAAGTCTTTAAGTACATCAATTTTGTTAAGAGCAATTTGAGTTAAACCACTTGTTCTTACTGCAAATTGGCCAATAACAGCATCAAACCACCCACAACGTCTTGGTCTACCTGTTGTTGTACCAAATTCATGACCTGCATTTCTAATATGTTCACCTGTTTCCTCAAGAAGTTCTGTAGGGAATGGTCCTTTACCAACACGTGTCACATAACCTTTCATAACACCAATACAGTCATTGATTAATGTTGGACCAATACCTGCACCAATACAAGCTCCTGCTGTTACTGGGTGTGAAGATGTAACGTATGGATATGTTCCTAAATCAAGGTCTAATAATGTTCCTTGCGCCCCTTCAAAGAGTACTTCTTTACCTTCTTTGATGGCTTCATATGTGATTACTGTTGTATCTGCAACATATGGCTTTAATCTTTCAGCATATGCCATATAGTTTTCCATAATTTCATCTACATTAAAAGTAATATCTTGCTCATATACATATTTTAATAATGCATTTTTAGTTTTGATATTAGACTCTAATTTGTTTTTAAATACTTCTGGGTGGTAAAGGTCACATACTCTAAGACCTGTACGCTCTGCCTTATCCATATAACATGGACCAATACCTTTCATTGTTGTTCCAATATCTTTACCTTCTTTAGCTGATAACATCTCTTTTGCTTTATCAAGTGCCTTGTGGTATGGCATAACAAGATGTGCTCTTTCACTAATTCTAAGGTTACTAATATCTACACCTTTAGCTACTAAGCCATCTAACTCTCCAAGCATTCCCTCTGGATCAATCACAACACCATTTCCAACTACACAAGTTTTATTTGGATATAAGATTCCTGATGGGATAAGATGGAACTTATAAACTTCATCATTTACAATAACTGTATGTCCCGCATTGTTTCCTCCTTGATAACGTACAACAACATCCGCTTGTTGAGATAAGATATCAATGATTTTTGCTTTTCCTTCATCGCCCCACTGAGCACCTATAATTACTTTACTTGGCATACTGTTTAATTCCTTTCTCATGCTAAAAATTTCTTGTAAGTCTATTTCCAATATAGTATAGCATAATAATTCCAATTATACTCTAATATTTAGGTTTTAATATTTTTTTAGTCATGGTTCATCTCCTAAATGTATATGTTGTATATAGAAGATACTCTTATTATTTGAAAGATTTATCCTCTTTACTTTTATATAGGTGTACCTTATACTATCTTATATATTAGATACCTCTATCATTTATTAAAGTGTGACTATAAGAAAGGATGTGAGTTATATGAAAATCGAAAAAATTAGTGATACTCAAATTCGCGTCACTTTAAATCACGCTGACCTGCAAAATAGAGACATCAAAATCGGTGAACTTGCGTATGGTTCTTCCAAAACACAAGCTTTATTTCGTGATATGATGACTAGAGCCTATGAAGACTTTGGTTTTGAGACAGAAAATGTTCCTCTTATGATTGAGGCCGTTCCTCTATCATCTGATAGCATTATGATTGTTGTAACTAAGGTAGAAGACCCTTCTCAAATAGATGAAAAATTAGATACTATTGGTGAACGTCCTACTCACCGTACCTTCAAAGATCCTGTTGCTGATAGGCTTGTAGATTTAGAACTCATGGGGAAAGCAGCCGAGCCTAAAGTCGCTCACTCAAAAGACTCAGATATCCTACTGTATGCTTTTAACAATTTTGATGATATTTGCTCCGCTGCTCATCACATTGTCCCTCTTTATTTTGGCAAATCTACACTTTATAAATATGGTGAAAAATACTTTATGTTACTCCAAAAAAATGAACGTAAAAACACTAAAAAATCTATTTTGATAAGTCTTCTTAACGAATTTGGTCAGCGTGGACAATCTAATGATTTAAGTGCTATGTTTTTACAAGAACATGGCAAAGTTATGATTCATAACGATGCAGTAGATGTACTTGCTAAATATTTATAAGCTAAGCCATTTCTCTTAAATGCAAATCAAACTGCTAGAGCAATCTATTCGAATGCTCTAGCAGTTTTTAGTTTTCTAATATATATTTTTCTACCTCATAAATACTGACAGCACCATCTGCTGCTGCTGTCAGTATTTGTCTAAGTGGTTTAACTCTAATATCTCCCGCTGCAAATACTCCCGGTATATCTGTCGCACAGTTTTCTCCCGCAAAAATATAGCCTTGCTTATCCATAGGTACAATCCCTTTTACTAAATCTGTAGCGGGTTCACTCCCAACTGCAACAAATATCCCATCCACATCTAAATGGCGCTCCTGCCCCGTGGGTATATGTTGTAATATAACCTCCGATACAGTTTTTTCTCCTCTAATCTCAACAATATGATGCTCCCATATGATTTCTACCGATGTTCTCATCAATTGTTCTTGCAGTATTTTTGTTGCCCTCAAAGCATCTCTACGGTGTATTAAATAAACTTTTTTAGCCATCCGAGATAAATAAATAGCATCTTCAATAGCCTTATCCCCGCCACCCACTACAGCAACTGTTTTGCCTAAAAAAAATCCCCCGTCACAAATTGCACAGTAGGATACCCCTTTTCCTCTAAACATATTTTCATTTTTGGCACCAATCTGTTTTGGTGTTGCCCCCATAGCCAATACAACTGTTTTGGCTTCATACTCTATACTATGTGTTTTAATAATCATCGGTGTACTCTTCAAATCCAACTCAATAACCTCATCAATTTTAGGCTTAATCCCAAACTTCTTAGCATGTTCATACATATTCATAGAGAGTTGTGGCCCCGTAATTTCCAATACCCCCAAATAATTATCTACCTCTTCTGTATTTAAAATTTGGCCACCCTCAAACCCTTTTTCTAGTACAATAGCATCTAGCTTTGCTCTTCCTGCATATACTGCTGCACTTAATCCCGCTGGTCCTGCACCAATAATGACAACATCTTTTTTAACTTTATTCATCAAATCACCTCCCCTACATAGTTTATTATATGACCTATTCCCCCTTAATATCTCTCATCCTATTTGTTGGCAATAAAAAACAGGCCATAAAAGGCCCGTTCCTTATTATTCAGCAACGTTTGCTAAATAGTCGTTCATTTGTTTAACTAATGCATTAACATCTGTTCCATGTACTGCACAAGCATCTTCTAAAGACTCCATTTGTGCTGATGGACATCCTAAACAATGCATTCCTGATTGCATAAGAATTGGAATAAGTCCTCTGTCTACTTGTAAGATTTGGCCAATAACCATATCTTTTGTAATTTGTTTTGCCATGGTTTATCTCCTTTGATTAAATTCAATAATAAAGTTCGTTCAATTTCTATTATAAATCTATCAGTTTATTTATTCAACTTATATTCTACCCTTATTTTGATTGTGTAGACACCATCATAAGTTGTGGAATAATTTGCTTTTTACGAGAGTAAACTCCTGGTAAGAATATACTATCATCCGCTTTATCCATGCCAAAGGCTTGTTCTGCGACCCATCTTTCGTTTCCTACAGCAATAATTTCTGATCCACCTAAAATGAGGTCTGTTACCATAAGTACTACTAAATCAAGATGATCTTGTTCTAATAATGACTTCATCTCTGCTATGATTTCATCTTTCATTTTAAATAAACTCTTGAAATCCCCTGTATTCACTTGGGCTACTGCTGCATTGTATTTACCTAATACAAACTGTTTCTTATCGATTAATAATAACTCTTTTGGTGTAAGCCCTTCTAATGAAGTTCCCGCTGCAATTAAGTCTACCCCATACTTATCAATATCCACTTCTGCAATTTGTGCAAGACGTTTTGCAACCTTGATATCTTGTTCAGTACAAGTTGGAGATTTAAAAATAAGCGTATCTGATAAAATAGCACTAAGCATAAGCCCTGCAATCTCTATCGGAGGCATAATATTATGCTCTTCAAACATTTTACCAACAATTGTAGACGTACATCCTACTGGCTCTGCACGTAAAAATACTGGAATTCCCGTATCAATATTTGCAATTCTATGGTGATCAATAATCTCCATAATTTCAGCCTGTTCAATACCTGCTGCACTTTGTGATTGCTCATTATGGTCTACTAAAATAACACGTTTCTTTTGGATATCTAGAATATGTCTCTTAGAAATCATACCTTTTACAATACCTTCAGCATCTACAACTGGGAAATGTCTATGAGAAGTATTAAGCATCACTTCTTTTACTTCATCAATTGTATCTTCTGTACTAAAATAAATCATATTTTGATTGCCGATTAGATTTTTGAGCGAAATACTCTGTGGAATCATTTTGATTGCCTTAAAGAAACTATATGGTGTACATACAATGGCACACTCAGAATCTGTAGGAATCTCTGGATTCATTTGCTCCATATCTTGATCTGTAATAATAACACATCCTGCTCCTGTAGCTAATGCAAGATTAATAAGCTTTGTGTTATTTCCTGTAATCACAATATCATTTGCATCTAATGTTATACCCTCTTCTAATGAAGCTGTTGTATAGACATCGCCTTGAACGTATGGTGCTGGATATTCACCACATACAATTCTTCCCTCTAATACAGCTGGAATATTGACGAATGGTGTTTTTTTATTTTTGAGTACACTACCATCAGTAAGTGTAATATAAGCTTTAGCAATATCAGCAATTGATACTACTCCAGCTAATTTGTGGTCTGGATAAAGAACAGGTATAACTTGTCTTCCATGCTCTGTCATCACATCCCATGCTTTTTTTACAGAGTCTACACCATAAATAGGTGGTACTTTGTAGTAGTTCATATCGCCAACTTGTGGTTTGATATGCTCAATTAAGGTTGGTTCTTTTACATTAAACGTATCTAATGCAAACTGTGTTTCTTTACTTACTTTACCAAGTCTTGCTGCTACAACGCTCTCGTCACCTAATGCTCTTTTAAGGTGAGCATAAGCAATAGCTGAACAAATCGAATCTGTATCAGGACTTTTGTGCCCAAATACATAAGTATTTTTACTCATAGTTCACCATCTTCCTATTGTTGTCATTTAATTCACATCAGTATACCTAATTTGCACTATATTTTCAAGTTATACTGTTGTATTTGTATTGTTAAAAGTAATATGCCAATTAGATAATTTTTTGTACTAATTGGCATAGCTAAGCTTATAAACCCCTATTCATTTGAAAACTTATACGATAAAACCATTCCTGCTCCCATTAGTATGAACGAAATAATACCTTCTTTATTCATTTGGAAACCTGGATAAAGTGTAAAAACAGAACCTACCACAAGTCCTAATATTGCCAAATAAGTAGCTTGTCTATGGTTTATAAGTAACTTCTTAACAATTTGAGTTCCTGCAACTAGTCCGATCATTACACCAACACCTATTGGAATAAGAATCATCAGGTTAAAATCTGAAATAGCTGTTATTGTTGTTGTATACATCCCTAATGTCAGCATAATAAATGAACCACTGATACCAGGAATAATCATTGCAAACGCACTTATACCTGCTGCAAAAATCATCCATACTGTCTGCACAAGATTCAGCTGCGTTAGAGCCTTTTGAGTCGTCTCTTGTTCACCCGTTACTGCCATAACCGCCATAATGAAAAGTGTTACTATAAAAGGAAAGATTTTTTTGAGTGTTAAATGATAACCCTTAGATGCTTCCTTCCAAATCATAGGTATACTCCCTATAATAATACCAATAAAGAAAAAGCTTGTTGGTCTATTATAATGATCATATAAATATTTAAAGGCATTACTAAAAATTAAAATGCCAGCAACTGCACCTATTCCTAATGCCAGTAAAAACCTCATATTTGCCTTAAGTCTTTGCTTATTTAGACTGATTGCTTCTAATAATTCATCATAAATATTTAAAATGACAGCCATTGTTCCAGCACTTACACCCGGAATTACATTGGCTATACCCAAAACCATTCCAATTAGAATTTGTTTAATTCCCTTCATTTCCGCTCCTCACTGATTAATCTTATTATTTATTGCTTCTTTATTATACTTATTCTTGTCCCCTCTTACAATATACCGTTTAAATTGTATTTTCTATTCATACGTAATTTGTAATTATTTTTAATTTCTTTTCAGAATATTCCCCTCAACCAACTGTGCAACATCACTTTAATATCTTTTATTATATAGTGATTTATTTGTGGATTTATGGTTATAAAAAGTATCCTTTTTTATAAATTCATATTGACGTGTATACAGTATACATTATATAATATTAATGTAAAAGTTACTTATTAATAATAGTTATTATTAAGGATGTCATTATTGTTTCAGTATCTCTTTAACTTGTTATGCAGATACTAAACTTAAATTAAAAAAGGAGATGACTTTTATGTTTGAACAATGGAATGGTTTTAATGCAGGTGAATGGACAAAAGAAGTTAACGTACGTGACTTCATCCAAACTAACTACACTCCATATGAGGGAGATGATAGTTTCTTAGCAGGTCCTACAGAAAGAACTACAAATCTTTGGGATCAAGCTATGGTTCTTATGAAAGAAGAACTTGAAAAAGGTATCTTAGATGCAGAGACAAAAGTACCATCTAGTATTGCTTCTCACGGCCCTGGATACTTAAACAAAGAAGATGAGCAAATTGTTGGTTTCCAATCAGATGCACCTCTTAAAAGAAACATTATGCCAAATGGTGGTATCCGTACAGTAGAAAATGCTTTAGAAGCATATGGCTACCAATTAGATCCACAAACAGCTGAATTCTTCCACAAATACCGCAAAACACACAATGACGGTGTATTCTCTGCTTATACAACAGCTATGAGAAAAGCTCGTAAATCAGGTGTTATCACTGGTCTTCCAGATGCTTACGGTCGTGGACGTATTATCGGTGACTACCGTCGTGTTGCTTTATACGGTATTGATCGTTTAGTTCAAGACAAAGAAGCTCAAAAATTATCTTTAGAAGTACCAAGTGTAACAGAAGATATTATTCGTCTTCGCGAAGAAATCACAGAACAAATCGGTTCTTTAAAAGAGCTTAAGAAAATGGCTGCTTCTTATGGATTCGATATTTCTGTACCAGCTCAAACAGCTAAAGAAGCTATCCAATGGACATACTTTGGTTACCTTGCTGCAACTAAAGAGCAAGATGGTGCTGCAATGTCATTAGGACGTGTATCATCATTCCTTGATATTTACATTGAAAGAGATATCAAAGCTGGTATCATTACAGAAGCTGACGCTCAAGAATACATGGATCATTTCGTAATGAAACTTCGTATGATTCGTTTCCTTCGTACACCAGCTTACAATGAATTATTCTCAGGAGACCCAACATGGGTAACAGAATCAATCGGTGGTATGGGTACTGATGGACGTACACTTGTTACAAAAAACAGTTTCCGTATGCTTCACACATTATCTAACTTAGGTCCTGCTCCAGAGCCAAACTTAACAGTTCTTTGGTCTACTAAGTTACCAGAAGGATTCAAAGACTTCTGTTCAAAAATGTCAATTGCTACAAGCTCAATCCAATACGAAAACGATGATCTTATGAGACCATACCATGGTGATGACTACGGTATCGCATGTTGTGTATCTGCAATGAAGATTGGTAAACAAATGCAATTCTTCGGCGCACGTGCTAACCTTGCAAAAGCATTATTATATGCTATCAATGGTGGTAAAGATGAAAAATCTGGAGATCAAATTGCTCCTAAATTTGCTCCTGTTACAACAGAAGTTCTTGACTTCAATGAAGTATGGGAAAAATTCGATCAAGTTATGGAATGGCTTGCAGAATTATATGTTAATACACTTAACGTAATTCACTACATGCATGACAAATACTGCTACGAAAAAATCGAAATGGCTTTACATGATAGAGATGTATTCCGTACATTTGCTACAGGTATCGCAGGTCTTTCAGTAGTAGCTGACTCATTATCAGCAATCAAACATTCAACAGTTAAAGCAGTAAGAAACGAAGAGGGTCTTGTAGTAGACTACACAATCGATGGGGAATACCCTGCATTCGGTAACAATGATGACCGTGTTGATGAAATTGCTTGTCAAGTAACAGAAGTATTCATGAACAAAATTAGAAAACACAAAACTTACAGAAACTCATTCCCAACTATGTCTATCTTAACAATTACTTCAAACGTAGTATATGGTAAGAAAACAGGTAACACACCTGATGGACGTAAAGCTGGTGAGCCATTCGCACCAGGTGCTAACCCAATGCACGGACGTGACGTAAAAGGTGCTATCGCATCTCTTGCATCTGTAGCTAAATTACCATACAAACATG
>JBOFEH010000058.1:0-3379 GCA_051647765.1 Cellulosilyticaceae bacterium
GTAAGCGATTAATAACTACCCCGGGTACACACCCTTCTATAAATCTGCCATAATTGTAGTATCTTAAATTTAAAGACGTTTACTTCAACATTACATTAACTGTTTTGTAAAGTTGGAGGCATTCACTACAACTTTAGGAGGAGTATCCTATGGCAAATGCTAAACTCGATCTCGATAAGATATTTAAACTTGTTATGGCATGCCGTCAAAGCGGCATATCAGATAGACAATGGTGTATTGAACATGATATTCATCCCAGTACATTTTATTATTGGGTTAAAAAACTACGTAATCATGCTTGTTATGATATACCTGAAAATACCTATCATACTTCTATCAACGATTCAGCACCTTGTATTATTAAACAAGATGTTGTAAAGGTTGATCTTGTCTCTAATGAACCAATCCCGTCATATGCTTCTGTCCAATCAATGAATAGCACTCCAGTTGTTATCCAGTATCAAGAAGCAAATATTCTTATCCAAGATAACTTTAATCCTAACACACTCAAAGATGTTTTGAGGACTCTTAAGGAGGCATTATGTTAGGAGATATTACAAATGTTGATGCTATCTACATAGTCTGTGGTTATACAGATATGCGTAAGTCTATTGATGGTCTTTGCGCTATTATTGAAGATAAGTTAAAAATGAACTCTCAGTCCAACTGTTTATTCTTATTTTGTGGACGTAGACGTGACCGTATCAAAGCAATTCTTTATGAAAATGATGGCTATGTACTTCTATACAAAAGATTAACTGGAACTGGATGTTACAAATGGCCTCGTAATGAATCAGAAGTTAAGAACCTTACTTGGCGTGAATTCAATTGGCTTATGCAAGGGTTAGAAATTGAACAACCCAAAGCTATTCAATCAGCTGATAGATAGTACGACATTTTCTCTCTTTCTTCACCATATTAAGAATGGTATAATGGATGTATCTTAAAAGAAAGGGGTACTATCCATGGCTACTAATGCAAAAGATCTTCAGATTATGGAATTAAAAGATATCATTGCGGAGCAACGTCAGTTGATTAGCACGCTTCGCGTTGCCTTGGATACAAGTAATGCTCAGACTGCTGAACTCACAGTACAAATCAAGCTTCTTAATGAACAGTTGGAGTACATGAAGAAAAAACTCTTTGGTACATCTAGCGAGAAACGTCAGCTTGATGAGCAACTTAACCTCTTTAATGAAGCAGAATATGCAGCTAATTCAAAGGTGGTTGAACCCGAAGAAACTTTTTTAGTTACTTCTCATGCTCGCAAACCTAAGACCAAACTTGAAGAAAAGATTAAAGGACTTCCTATAGAAATAGTTGAAGTTCCTTTAAATACTGAGGATTTATCTTGCCAGCAGTGTGGTACAAGCTTAGAAGTTATTGGTCGTGAAGTTGTACGCCACGAAATAGAGTATGTTCCAGCTAGCTTAAAGGTTCTTAAATATGTAAGTATTCATTATGGTTGCCCAGAATGTAAACAAACAGATGAACCTTTCTTTGCTGAAGCTACTGTGCCAAAAGGCCTTATGAAGCATAGTGTTGCATCACCTTCTTCTGTAGCATGGGTAATGTATCAAAAATATGCCAATGGCTTACCACTTTATCGCCAAGAAAAGGACTGGAAACAAATTGGTATGGCACTCAGCCGAGCTACGATGGCGAATTGGGTGATTTATTGTGCTCAGCACTACTTAAAACCGGTTTATGAGTATTGTCATAAACTTTTACTCGGCAGAGAATTCTTAATGGCTGATGAAACACGTGTCCAAGTTTTAAAAGAACCTGGACGTAAGGCTGAAACAGATTCTTTTATGTGGGTTTATCGTAGCGGTGCAGATGGTTTACCACCCATTATCTTGTATGAGTATTCCGAAACAAGAGCCGGCACCAATGCTCAAAACTTTTTAGAAGGTTTTACAGGGTATTTAATGACTGATGCTTACTCAGGGTATAATAAAGTACAAGATATCAAGAGGTGCTCCTGTTTTGCACACATCCGTAGATATTTCCACGATGCCATTCCTAAAGGGAAAGAGTATGACATTAGTCATCCAGCTGTCCAAGGGGTTGAATATTGCAATCGCCTATTTAGGTATGAGGAAAACTTCAAAAAGAATAAGTATTCCTATGAGAAAATCAAAGAGATGCGTCTCAGGTATGCCAAACCTCTATTAGAGGCTTTTTTGTGCTGGCTTGATGAGGTCAATCCAATACGTAATAGCCGATTAGATAAGGCTATTACGTATGCCAGGAATCGTAAGGACAGTATGCTAACCTATCTCGAAGATGGTCGTTGTAGCTTGAGTAATAATCTTAGTGAACAAAAAATGAAGTCCTTTGTGATCGGTCGTAAAGGCTGGTTATTCTGTGATACACCTGCTGGTGCAGAGGCTAGTGCTATAGTATATAGCCTAGTAGAGATGGCAAAAGACAATAATTTAAATGTATTTCAATATCTTAAATTCTTACTAGAACAACACCCTGATGAATCTATGACAGATGATCAATTAGGAAAATTGCTTCCTTGGAATGAAGACATAGTTCAATTGTGTAAAATATAAATTTAGAGTAAATGTATCTAATGTTCTCCAACTATCAAATATAGTTGGAGACTTTTTAAATTTACCGTACGATTGTTAATCGCTTACTATACAGAGGAATAGGAATTGCTAATGTTAAGAATAGAAAAATTAAAGGACACACAAATAGTTTTAAAACTATCTTGAGTGGTAAAAGGGCAGAAGTGCCCTTCTCATCCCCAAAGTGGCATCGTTAGATCTGATCCAACTCCCTGATAAAGAAAAATTCACCTGTCAAAAGCCAACATTCCCAAGGGGGACTGACCCTGTCAAAAGTCAAGAGTGCTTATCACTTGAATTTTGAGCAGGGTCTGTCCCCCTTTCGATTTGCCCAAGTTTGACAGACTCAAGGCTTCGTTTTCCTATCAGTAGTAGCTAAAAATCTTTTAAGTATAGGGCTAGACATTAGCAACGCAGGCTAGGCACCATGCGTAGGGGGGGCAGACCCTGTCATTGGTCAAGTGCTAGAGGATTGTGAGGGAAGTTCATATACAGAGGAATAGGAATTGCTAATGTTAAGAACAGAAAAATTAAAGGACACACAAATAGTTTTTAAATTATCTTGAGTGGTAAAAGGGTAGAAGTGCCCTTACCATCTCCAAAGTGGCATCGTTAAATATGATCCGACTCCCTGACAAAGAAAAATTCACCTGTCAAAAGCCAACATTCCCAAGGGGGACTGACCCTGTCAAAAGTCAAGAGTGCTTATCACTTGAATTTTGAGCAGGGTCTGTCCCCCTTTCGATTTGCCCAAGTTTGACAGACTCAAATCTTTGTCTTCCTATCAGATCCTTTTT
>JBOFEH010000059.1:0-4963 GCA_051647765.1 Cellulosilyticaceae bacterium
AATGGTAAGAGCACTTTGGACAGCTGCGTCAGGGATGACATCACAGCAGCTTAATGTAGATACAATCTCTAACAACCTAGCGAATGCCAACACAGCAGGTTACAAGAGAGAGAGTATGACGTTTAAGTCATTACTCTATACCAAGATGGATACACCGAATATCCCAGGGTCACCTCAGGCGCCAAACCCTATGCAAGTAGGTCATGGTGTAAGAGCAGGGTCAACAACACGTGATTATAGTCAAGGTATTTTGCAAGAGACAGGTAATCCAACAGATATGGCTATCGAAGGTAAAGGTTTCTTTGCGGTGCAAAATGGTGAGCAGGTTGCCTATACGAGAGATGGTAGCTTTAGATTGGCTATGACAGAGGATAATGCTTATGCATTGGTTTCAGGGAATGGGCATCCGTTACTTTCAGTAGAGGGAGATCCTATTCTTGTAGATTCACAAGTTAAGGTGGAGGATCTTATTATTGCTGGTGATGGGTGGATGTATTATAATGACCCAGAGACCGGAATGAGAACGGATATTGGGCAGATTCAACTTGTTCAATTTGCCAATAAAGAAGGCCTTGAATCTGTAGGAAGTAACTTATACATAGAGACACCAGCCTCAGGAGCACCTTTACTCGAAATGGAGAATGAAGGGGTATTAAAGAGCAATATTAGAAGTGGCTATTTGGAGGGGTCTAATATTCAAGTAGCTGATGAGATGGTAAAACTTATCGTAGCACAACGTGCTTATGAGCTCAACTCTACAGCGATTAAGACAGCTGATACGATGATGCAACAAGCCAATGAGCTTAAGCGTGTGTAGGAGGTAAATCATGAGAATTGATGGCGTAGGATTACCAGCATACAATATGACCACACAACTTGAATCATTAGAGCGTGATACAAAAGCGAATAGTTTTTCTAGTGCCCTTGAGAGTGCGGTAGCCCAAAAAGATGACAAGGCATTAATGGAGGCTTGTAAAGATGTAGAGACTTATATGATTTCTACCATTTTTAAGCAAATGAAGAAGTCTACTGAGATGGGAGAATCCCTTATTCCTAAAGGCGATTATGAGACAATGTTTGAGTCCAATATGGTAGATGAAATGGCCAAGAACATGACTAATGCAGGTGGTATTGGCCTCGCAAAAATGATGTATGAGCAAATGTCTAGGAAATAAATTGTTGACAAGACTACAATAATTTGTTAATCTTATTTTGCAAACAGCTAAAACAATTAAATAGTTAATTCAATTAACAATTCTTATCCAGAGAGGTGGAGGGACAGGGCCCTACGAAACCCGGCAACCAGTTACTTTTGTAAATATGGTGCCAATTCCCACGAACAGTATGTTCGTAAGATGAGGATGTGTCAGAGTATAGATAACTTAGGGCCTCATCATTTGATGAGGCCTTTATTATTTACTCTTTTTCCTCGGATAATTGTTAAGAGAACAAAAATTAGGAGGAAATGATTATGGCAAAAAGACTTTTTACATCAGAATCAGTAACAGAAGGGCATCCAGATAAGATTGCAGACCAAATTTCAGACGCAGTGTTAGATGCGATTTATGCACAAGACCCAAAAGCAAGAGTAGCTTGTGAGACAGCAGTTACAACAGGACTTGTACTTGTAATGGGAGAAATTACAACAGACTGCTATGTAGACATCAACAAAATCGCACGTGAGACAATCAATGAGATTGGATACAACAAACCAGAGTTTGGATTTGATGGGAACACATGTGGCGTGATGGTATCATTAGATGAGCAGTCACCAGATATTGCAATGGGTGTTAATGAAGCACTAGAATCAAGAACAGGCGACATGAAAGAAGCAGAGATTGAAGCAACTGGAGCAGGGGATCAAGGGATGATGTTTGGATTTGCTTGTAATGAAACACCAGAACTTATGCCAATGCCTATTTCACTTTCACATAGACTTACAAAAAGATTATCAGAAGTACGTAAAAATGGTACAGTAGATTACTTAAGACCAGATGGTAAAGCACAAGTAACAGTAGAATACGTAGATGACAAACCAGTAAGAGTAGATGCAATCGTTGTTTCTACACAACATGCTGCAGAAGTGACACAAGAGCAAATTCATGCAGACATTATGGAACATGTCATTAAACCAGTGATTCCAGCAGAGTTACTTGATGCAAGTACAAAATACTACATCAACCCAACAGGACGCTTTGTTATCGGTGGACCGGTAGGTGATGCAGGACTTACAGGACGTAAAATTATCGTAGATACTTACGGTGGTTACGCAAGTCATGGTGGTGGTGCTTTCTCAGGAAAAGATCCAACAAAAGTAGACCGTTCAGCAGCTTATGCAGCAAGATACGTAGCGAAAAATATCGTAGCAGCAGGGCTTGCAGACCAATGTGAGATTGAACTTGCATATGCAATTGGGGTTGCAAAACCAGTATCAGTACTGATTAACACACATGGGACAGGTATTGTAAGTGATGAGAGATTAGTTGAAATCGTAGGTAAACACTTCGACTTAAGACCAGCAGGTATTATTAATATGCTAAGCTTAAGACAACCAATCTACAAACAAACAGCAGCATATGGACACTTTGGTAGAACAGATATAGATTTACCATGGGAAAGAACAGACAAAGCAGAAGCTTTAAAAGCTGAGCTTGCATAGTAGTGAACATGTAGAAATTCCAAATTTCCTACAAGAGGATAAATAAGGATAGGGACTAGCCAAGTTGGCTAGTCCCTATCCTTATTTTGGTAGAGCCGAATTTTTTGGTTGAGCACAGAAGCTTCTTTTTGGTCACTGACGAAAGAGCAGATACAGACACCTGTATAAACACAGAACACAAGAAGAAGAAAAATACAAAGGTGAAGCAGATTATCTGGTTCTAACCAACTAAACCGATAGGCCAGGTAGGTGAGAATGATATGAATGAGCACGCCGTGAAGTATCCGTCTGATCAAGAGTGCTTTTTTGCTTAGCTCGTGTTTGGCATAAAAAATAAGCATGAGTGGTGAAGTACATAGTGGGAATATGAGAATTTGCCATAGCATTTCTACGCCAAAGGTTGCATCAGGTAGCAAAAAAGTGATAAACAATGTGGAGGAGACCAAGGTGCCTGTAGTGATGAGAATAAATGAGAATGCTATTTTTTTAAAATAATCAATCATATGTGCGAGCCTCCTATAATCCTAGTTTTTTCTTGAGTTCAGGGACGTATTGTCTTGAGATGATGGTGCGTTCATTATTTTTGAGTAGTGCTTCGAATCGGCCATTAAATGCAGGGGATAAGCTTTTGATTTGCGATAAATTAAGAATGGTTGATTTAGAAGCTCTAAAGAAGTCACTCTCGCCATAGAGATTTTCAATCTCATAGAGTTTGAGCTTGGACTCAAAGATACTTTCCTTGCAATAAATAAAAACTTTATTATCAACTGCTTCAAAATAAAAGATGTCTTGAGGTATCATAAAATAAATTTTGCCGTCTTTAAGCCCCACCAGGTTTTCTTTGCCTGTTTTAAAGCTGTTAATCAGCTTAAGGGTTTGGTCATCGACATGATGACACTTGATAATAATCTCTTCTTCTTCATCTATAGCGGGGTCTATAATTGTAATTTTCATAAAACCTCCCATATATCTTATTTAACGGTCTGTACTTTTGCGTCTACTTAAGACATAAGCAGATGCTATTACAAAGAGTATACCACTTCCTAATAAAATAAGTAACTGATGCAGTGGTAAAACTTGTGTATTGCCCCAGTGGAGAGAGATGCCCATAAAGTCTTGATACTGAACAAGTGCATTGGCAGGGGCTCCGGTGAAGAGTTCCTCTAACAGTGAAGTGGTAAAAAGCTCACGCATGAAGGAAGCAGCGTAGAGTCCTGGGAAGAATTTGAGAATCTGTTGAACCAAATCAGGGAGCATACCAAGAGGGAGATAGATTCCTGCAATAAAGCCAATAAGCGTCCCTAAAATCGTATTAAGTACAGAGAAACTACCGGGCGTACGGGTCCAAGTTGTTAAGAAAAATACCATAGTACTACTAGAAAAAACAGTGATGACAATAAGACCAATGAGTTTCAGCATTGTATCTAAACTCAGCAAGGAACCGCCCAAAAACAGAAGATACGCCTGTGAGAGAATGAGGGTGAGGAAAGAGACGATACACCCCATCAAAAAGGCAGCCAAACTGTACCCAAGTGTTAATTGAAGTTTGGAAATAGGGCTGGTCGTAAAGGCGATCATCCGTTTTTTGGCCTCATCCTCAATCATGGTATCCATGACAGCAAGAGGAACTGTGATGGTACTTGTAAAGAGAATGCCGGCGAAGGTGAGGCTACTAATCAGAAGGGTTGCCTTTTGCTCAGATATAGGAAGTAGGGACATCAGGTTATCAACATTCATCTTTTGTAAGAAAATCACATTGAGGGCGATAATGACAAGGATAGTGAGCATTGAAAGAAAAATGAGAGAACGGTTACGCGTGTAAAGCTTGATATTGCGCTTGGTTAGTGTCCAAATAGTTTGCATGATTGGTTCCTCCTTCTATAGTGGTATTCATAAGATTTAAAAAGGCATCTTCCATAGAGCCTTGAATAACTTCAAAAGTTATAATATGTTCTTTGAGTACATCTAGCAAATTGAGGGCTGCCCGTGTATGAGGTAAGAAGACAATAAGTGCTTGGGCAGTGATTTGGTATTTAAGTCCATAAGGTTTGATAAGCTCAATGGCTGCTGGCATATCTTTGACATGGAGTCTGAGTTGGTCGCATGCATACTGCTCTTTGAGAAGAGAGGGGCAGGTATCAGCGATCATTTGCCCTTGGTGAATGACACCGATGTGCTGCGCAGTGGCAGCTTCTTCCATATAATGAGTGGTCAGAAAGATTGTCATGTTAAGATCTTGTCGTAAGGATTCAATGGATTGCCACACCATGTGTTTGGTCTTGGGGTCAAGACCAGTAGTCGGTT
>JBOFEH010000060.1:0-42605 GCA_051647765.1 Cellulosilyticaceae bacterium
CGCACTAGATGAAGATATTCAGACAGAAGAAGTTGAAAATCAACCAGAAGCTGAAGAAGTAGTAGAAGAAACAGAAGACAAAACACCTGAAACAGATGAGTCAGCTCAAAAAGCGGCAGAGTATCTTGATCGCTTACAAAGACTTATGGCAGAGTTTGATAACTACCGCAAAAGAACAGAAACTGAAAAACACAATCTTTATGACATGGCAGTAAGCAGTACTGTAACAGAATTATTGCCAGTAGTAGATAACTTTGAAAGAGCACTTAAACAAGAGTGTCAAGATGAGACATTCGGTGCAGGGATTTCAATGATTTATAAACAACTTCTTGGTATTCTAGAAAAACTCCAAGTGACACCAATTGAAGCGGCTGGTAAACCTTTTGACCCAGCATTTCACAATGCAGTGCTTCACATAGAAGATGAAAACTTAGAAGATAATATAGTAGCAGAGGAATTACAAAAAGGCTACCTATTCAAAGAAAAAGTCATTCGCTACAGCATGGTAAAAGTAGCAAACTAACAAATAAAATCGTAAAGAGTATTGATAGGAGGAACAAAAAATGGCAAAAATTATCGGTATTGACTTAGGAACAACAAACTCATGTGTATCAGTAATGGAAGGTGGAAAACCTGTTGTTATTGTAAATACAGACGGAGGTAGAACAACACCTTCAGTAGTAGGTTTCACAAAAACAGGTGAAAGATTAGTAGGTGATGTTGCAAAACGTCAAGCAATCACAAACCACGAAAAAACAATTATGTCAATTAAACGTCACATGGGAACAAACTTCCGTGTATCAATTGAAGATAAAGACTACTCACCACAAGAAATCTCAGCAATCATTCTTCAAAAATTAAAATCAGATGCAGAAAGCTATTTAGGAGAAACTGTTTCTGAAGCAGTCATCACAGTACCAGCTTATTTCTCAGATGCACAACGTCAAGCAACAAAAGATGCAGGTCGTATTGCAGGACTTGATGTTAAACGTATTATTAATGAGCCAACAGCCGCAGCGTTAGCTTATGGACTTGAAAATGAGCAAGAGCAAAAAATCATGGTATATGACCTTGGTGGTGGTACATTCGACGTTTCAATCATCGAAATTGGTGATGGTGTTATCGAAGTATTATCAACAAGTGGAGATAACAACTTAGGTGGAGATGACTTCGATCAAAGAGTAATCAACTACTTAGTTGAAGAATTCAAAAAACAAGAAGGCGAAGATTTATCAGCTGACAAAATGGCTATGCAACGCCTTAAAGAAGCTGCTGAAACAGCTAAAAAAGAACTTTCTTCAAAATCAACTGCGAATATCTTAATTCCATTTATCTGTGCAGCAGGTAAAAACTTAGATATTACACTTTCAAGAGCTAAATTTGATGAGTTAACAGCTGATCTTGTAGAACGTACAATGGGACCAGTAAGAACAGCATTAAGTGATGCAGGACTTAGCGCATCAGAACTTGATAAAATCTTATTAGTTGGTGGATCAACTCGTATTCCAGCTGTTCAAGAAGCTGTAAAACGTATTACAGGTAAAGAGCCATTCAAAGGAATTAACCCAGATGAGTGTGTGGCTGTAGGAGCTGCAATCCAAGGTGGTAAATTAGCTGGTGATGCAGGCGCTGGAGACATCTTACTTCTTGATGTTACACCACTTTCACTTGGTATCGAAACAATGGGTGGGGTTGCTACAAACCTTATTCAAAGAAATACAACAATTCCTACTAAAAAGAGCCAAATCTTCTCTACAGCAGCAGATAACCAACCAGCAGTTGATATCCATGTTGTTCAAGGTGAAAGACCTATGGCAAGAGATAACAAAACACTTGGTAACTTCAAATTAGATGGTATTATGCCAGCACAACGTGGTATTCCACAAATCGAAGTAACATTTGATATTGATGCAAATGGTATCGTAAAAGTATCTGCAAAAGATTTAGGAACAGGTAAAGAGCAACACATCACAATTACTGCAAGTACAAATCTTTCAGAAGATGATATTAACAAAGCTGTTCAAGAAGCTGAAGCACATGCTGCAGAAGATAAAAAACGTAAAGAAGCAATCGACGTTAAAAATGAAGCAGATAGCATGGTCTTCCAAACAGAAAAAATGTTCAAAGACATGGAAGATAAATTAGAAGCAGCTGATAAAGCTAGTGTAGAAGCTAGTCTTGCAAAATTAAAAGAAATCAATGAAAAAGCTAATGTTGAAACAATGACAGAGGCGGAAATTGAAGAACTTAAAGCAGCTAAAGAAGAATTAACACAAGTATTCTATGGTATCTCTGAGAAAATGTATAGCCAAGCAGCACCTGAAGCAGGAGCTGACATGGGAGCAAACGCATCAGCAAACCAAAATGATGATATCATTGATGCAGATTTCAAAGAAGAATAATATTTTCCAGAAACGGTCAAAGAGATACTCTTTGGCTGTTTCTGTACGTTGCAGTTGTATATTAAGGCGAGTATGGGTATAATGAAATAAGTTATCAGAAGGTGGTGGATTAAATGGCAAAAAGAGATTACTATGAGGTATTAGGCATTCAAAAAGGTGCAACTGATCCCGAAATTAAAAAAGCATATAGAAAATTAGCGAAGCAATATCATCCAGATACAAACCAAGGAGATAAAGATGCAGAAGCTAAATTTAAAGAAGCAACAGAAGCTTATGAGATTTTAAGTGATGGCGATAAACGTTCAGCATACGATCGTTTTGGCCATAGTGCATTTGATCAAATGGGCGGCGGTGGCGCTGGAGCAGGTGGCTTTGGTGGCGGCGGGTTTGAGTTCGACATGGGAGATATTTTTGGTGGTATGTTTGGTGATATGTTCGGCGGTGGCGGTGGACGTAGACCACGTGGACCAATGCCGGGTGCAGATATTAGACAGACAGTACAGCTTGATTTTGTAGAAGCTGCTTTTGGTGTGGAAAAAGAAATTCAGGTTAATACATCAGAACGATGCACAACATGTAATGGAACAAAAGCGAAGCCAGGAACATCACCAACAACATGTAGTAAGTGTGGGGGCTCAGGCCAAATTCGTGTGACGCAAAGAACGATTTTAGGTGCGATGCAGAGCGTTCAAGCATGTGATGCATGCCGCGGAGAAGGAAAAATTATTGCAGAGCCTTGTACGACATGCCGTGGGCAAGGTAAAGTAAGAACAAGTAAGAAAATCACAGTGACATTCCCAGCAGGTATTGATCACGGGCAGACACTTCGTATTTCAGGTAAAGGCGAAGTGGGTGAAGTAGGTGCACCAGATGGTGATTTACTCATTACAGTGGCTATTAGACCTCATGAACTTTTTGAAAGAAGAGGCAATGATGTGCATATGCGTATGCCAATTACGTTTACACAGGCAACATTAGGAGCGGAGCTCTCTATACCAACATTAGATGGTAGCGTGAAGTTTAATATTGCAGAGGGTACACAAACAGGTACTATTTTTAGACTTCAAGGCAAAGGGATTCCAAGTATTCGTAACAAAAAGCATCGTGGTGATCAGTATGTAGAGGTTTATATTGAAGTGCCTAAAAACCTCACACAAAAACAAAAAAACATCCTTAAAGAATTTGAAACAGAAACGGTAGAACATCAACCAGAACAAATGAACTTTAGAAAAAAGATTGAGAAATTCTTTAATAAAAATGCATAGTACCTACTAAGGAGGAAATAAGCGTGGATTATATTCAAGTAGCAATTGAAACGACAACAGAGGCAGTAGAAGCAATAAGTTATTTTCTAGTAGAGGAAGATGCAGGTGGTGTAGAGATTTGTGATCCTAAAGATGTGGTGAATCAAGATCGTACACAAGTCATCTTTGATTTAATTGATGAGTCTTTAATTCAAGAAGATAACCTTGATACTGTATTTGTTAAAGCGTATTTTTCAACAGAAATTGATATTGCAGAAAAAATAGCAGCGATCCAAAAACATCTTGAAACAGTTAGCGAATTTTTAAACATTGGATCAGGTAAAATCAGTCTACTTGATATTCCAGAAGAAAAATGGGCAAATGAGTGGAAAAAATATTATAAGCCTGTTAAATTAGGCCGCAATATTCTCATTAAGCCTACTTGGGAAAGTTGTGAAGTCAAAGATGAGCTCGTGATAGAGATGGATCCAGGGATGGCCTTTGGTACAGGAACTCATGAGACAACAGCTTTATGTGCTATGTTAATAGAAAAATACATCAAGCCACAAGATACAGTGTTAGATATTGGAACAGGGAGCGGTATACTAGGTATTATTGCTGCTAAGATGGGTGCAGAACGTGTTATAGGCGTAGACATTGATAAAGTAGCAGTACGTGTAGCCAAAGAAAATGTTGCAACGAACAAAGTAGATGAAGTGATGGACGTTCGTGCAGGAAACCTGATAGAGGTGGTATCAGAAAAAGGCGATATTGTAGTCTCTAATATTATTGCAGATGTCATTGTGATATTAGCAGATCAGGTGGACCAAGTAATTGCAGACAATGGTCTTTGGATTGCTTCAGGGGTTATTAATTCTCGTAAAGCAGATGTTATTCAGGCTATGGAGCGAAATGGATGGGCTATACAAGAAGTTCATGAGCAAAAAGAATGGGTAGCCATTGTAGCAAAGAGAGGATAAAAAATGCCTAAGTTTTTTGTGGATCAAGCCAATATAGGAAAAGAATCAATTCTAATTGATGGTGTTAACTTTAATCATATCAAAAATGTTTTGAGGCTAAATCTAGAAGATGAAATTATAATAAATGATAGACAAGGTCACGATTATAAGTGTATAATCAAAATAATGGATCAAAATGCCATCCACGCAGACATTCAAGAAAAGCAAGATTCTACAGCAGAACCCCTTACGCAAGTAACCTTATTTCAATCACTCATAAAAGGTGAAAAGATGGATTGGGTCATTCAAAAAGCGGTAGAAATAGGAGTATCAGAAATTGTACCTTTAATCACCTCGCGATGTGTGGTCAAATTAGAAGGGGCAAAGAAAGTTGCAGTAAAAGTGGAGCGATGGAACAAAATTGCTGAGTCAGCAGCTAAGCAAAGTGGCCGAGGAATTGTACCGATTGTACGAGAGCCTTTAAGTATTGAAGAAGCTATAAACTATGTTCAGGCAAATCAAATCAAATCCTTTATTCCCTATGAAAAAGAAGAAGGTACGGGTATCAAGTCAATACTTGAAGCACAACATCTTCTCAAATATGGGATCTTTATTGGGCCAGAAGGTGGCTTTACAGAGGATGAGGTTGACTTAGCCATGTCTAACCACATACAATCAATTACTTTAGGGAAGCGTATTTTAAGAAGTGAGACAGCAAGCTTAGTTGCATTAACAACTATAATGTATGAAATGGGAGAGATGGAATAATGGAAAATCTCACGTTTTTGGTAGTAGATGATGCTATATTTATGCGTACTGTTCTCAGAAAGATGCTTACAGAAGAAGGATTTAGTGTAGTGGGAGAAGCGGGAAATGGTATGCAGGCAATACAACTTGCAGAACAGTTTAAGCCCAATGTGATTACTTTAGATATTACAATGCCTGAAATGGATGGTATTGAAGCAATAGAAGGTATTTTAAAAGTAAGTCCTGATACTAAGATTATTATGTGTTCAGCTATGGGACAACAATCTAAAGTTGTCGAGGCGATTAAAAAAGGTGCAAAAGATTTTATTGTTAAGCCTTTTGAAAAAGCTAGAGTTTTACAAGCGATTAACAATGTAACAAATCGTTAAATGGGGGACTTATCCCCCATTTTTTGTGAGTACTGAAAGGAAGGATAGTATGCGTGAAATTTATTTAGATTATGCAGCTACAACGAGAGTGCTTGATGAGGTTGTGGATGCAATGTCTATTGCTATGAAAGATACTTACGGTAATCCATCATCTTTGCATAAAAAAGGCATGGAAGCAGAAAATAAAATAAAGCAAGCTTCTCAATTTTTTGAGCGTACACTAGGATGTAGTGCAGATGAAATCATCTACACATCAGGTGGAACGGAAAGTAATAATCTTGCTATTATTGGAACTTGCCAAGCCTATAAAAGAAATGGGAACCGTATTATTACCTCTGCTATTGAACATGCATCGGTCAAAGAAGTATTTGACTATTTAGAGACACAAGGATTTGAAGTGGTGATTATCCCAGTAGACGACAAGGGACATTTGTGTTTAGAGGCACTAGAAAGTGCTATTAATGAGCAGACTATTCTTGTGAGCATTATGCATGTTAACAATGAGATAGGAACAGTCCAAGATATCGAAAAGATTGGTAAATGCATCAAAAAGAAAAACCCACAAGTGATGTTTCATGTGGATGCTATTCAATCATTTACTAAGCTCCCTATTTCGCTAAAAAATGCTCAAATCGATTTATTATCTATTAGTGGGCATAAGTTTTGTGGACCAAAAGGAATAGGTTTACTTTATAAAAATAAAAAATCACGATTGATTAACTTAGTACATGGCGGTGGGCAACAAAAAAATCTAAGATCTGGAACTGAGAATGTACCAGGGGTAGTGGGAATGCATATCGCTGCTGAGTCCTTAATGAAAGATACTAAGGGATATCGAGAACATCTTAGAACATGTAAATGTTATTTGGGAACACAAATTTTAGAGCAAATTGATGGTACACATATCAATGGGACAAGCTTAGAAGAGGGTGCACCACATATTTTAAATATTGGGTTCAAAGATATCAGAGCAGAGGTACTTCTTCATGCCCTTGAACAAGAAGGTATTTATGTATCTTCTGGGTCAGCCTGTTCCTCTAATAAAGTTAGTAAAGGTGGGACACTTGTAGCCATAGGATTGCCAAAGGAACACCTAGATAATGCTATCCGTTTTTCTTTTGGGGTAGATACCCAAATAGAGGATTTAGAAGAGGTTGTGGCAATACTCAAAGATAAAACAAGCTTATTAAGAAAATATACATTAAGGAGGTAACTCAAATGAAAAACGTATTTTTAGTAAAATATGGTGAGTTAGCGATCAAAGGAAAAAATAGACATATTTTTGAAAACCGTCTTGTAACAACAATTCGTAGAAATCTTAAGCCATTAGGTAAATTTGATGTGCATAAGGAACAAGGCCGTATTACAGTAGAGCCTGCTGTAAATGTAGAACAAGAAATTGATGTTGACCAAGTCATTTCTAACTTGACACGTGTATTTGGGATTATTGGTGTAGCTTATGGAACTAAAAAAGATGAGGTTACATTAGATGCAATCAAGGAACTTGCACGTGAGCATATGGCAAGAGAATGTGAAGAACGTGGTTCATTTACATTCAAAGTAGAAACAAAACGTGGGGAAAAACGTTTTCCAATGACTTCTATGGAAGTAAGTGCAGAAATAGGGGGCTATTTATTAGAAGAATTCCCAGATAACCTTACTGTAAATGTACGTCAGCCAGAGATGGTATTGATGGTAGAAATCCGTAATGGGACTTATGTTTATTCAAAATCATACAAAGGTGCAGGCGGTATGCCATATGGAACAAATGGTAAAGCCAGCTTATTACTTTCAGGTGGTATCGATAGCCCTGTTGCAGGATGGATGATTGCAAAACGTGGTGTGGAAATTGATGCGATTTACTTCCATAGTCCACCGTACACAAGTGAACGTGCAAAAGAAAAAGTTGTTGATTTAGCCAAAAAAGTAGCTGTTTACACAGGTGGCATGAAAGTCCACGTGGTACCATTTACAGACATTCAAATGTCTATTTATGAAAAATGTCCACATGAAGAATTAACGATTATTATGAGACGTATTATGATGGAGATTGCTCAGCGTATTGCAGAATCTAATGGCGTACATGCGCTTATTACAGGTGAAAGTATTGGGCAGGTAGCGAGCCAAACAATGCATAGCCTTGTTGTAACCGATGCATCAGCACGTATGCCTGTGTTTAGACCACTTATTGGATTTGATAAACAGGAGATTATTGAGATTTCTCATAAGATTGATACGTATGAAACATCTATTTTACCATATGAAGATTGTTGTACAATTTTTGTACCTAAACATCCTCAAACAAAACCAAAGTTAGAATATATCGAACGCTCTGAGCGTTTGCTTGATGATATCATCGAGGAAATGATTTTACAAGCTATTAGCCAAACAGAAATCATAAAAATATAGTGTAAAAGTCTACCTAGGTAGACTTTTACACTATATATAATTAATCTTTATTTCTAAAATCCTTGAGGTGCATCATAAGAATGCTCGCCATATCATCATCATGGACATCCAAACGTAAAGGCTTACTAAGGTCTAGACTAAATATGCCCATAATTGATTTGGCGTCAATGACATATCTCCCAGAGGTTAAATCGAAATCACCGTCATATTGACTGATAAGATTAACGAATTGTTTGACTTTCTCAATAGAATTGAGAGAAACTTCAATAGATGTCATATCATAATCCTCCTTTATTCTTACTTGTATAATATATGCAGAACAGATTAATTGTCAACATGAAAGAGGTGTAATCTTGAAAAAAGTAGCTTTTTATACATTAGGCTGTAAAGTTAATCAATACGATACAGAGGCCGTTGTAGAAAATTTTAAAAATAATGGGTATGAAGTTGTACCTTTTGATCAATATGCAGATGTTTATGTCGTAAATACTTGTACGGTAACGCATCTTAGTGACCGTAAATGTCGCCAAATGCTCCGAAAAACAAAGAAAATAAATTCAGAGAGTATTTTGGTAGCAATGGGATGCTATGCCCAATCGGCAGGAGAAAAGATTAAGCAAGAAGTCGAAGAAGTCGATATTATAGTAGGGACAAATCATCGTCAAAAAATAGTAGAAATTGTAGAGCAGTTTGCAGAAGATAGCATTTTCAATCTGGTAGATGACATTATGGAAGTATCAGAGTTTGAAGAGCTTACGATTTCTCAAATGGATGAGCGTACAAGAGTTTATCTCAAAATCCAAGAGGGTTGTAATAATTATTGTACGTATTGTATTATTCCGTATGTTAGAGGGAAGATTCGTAGTCGTAAAGAAGAAAATGTGATTGCAGAGGCGAATAGGCTTGTTGATGCAGGTTTTAAAGAAATTGTATTAGCGGGAATACATGTGGCTTCATATGGGAAAGATTTAGAGGGAACATCTCTTGTTCAAGTCATGGAAAAATTAAATCAGATTGAAGAACTAGAGAGAATCAGATTAAGTTCTATTGAACCCGTGGTGGTCACGGATGCATTTACGGCAGCTCTTCCAAACCTTACAAAACTCTGTAGACATTTCCATCTGTCTCTTCAGAGTGGATGTGATACAGTGCTTAAGCGTATGAATCGTAAATATACCACAGCAGAGTATTTAGAGAGCGTGAGCAAGCTTAGAGCAGTATGGCCAGATGTAGCGATTACAACAGATATTATCGTAGGTTTTCCTGGTGAGACGGATGAAGAATTTGAGCAGACATTAAACTTTGTCAAACAAGTTGGATTTGCCCAAGTACATTTATTCCCATACTCCCCAAGAGAGGGGACTGTAGCTGCTAAGATGAAGGATCAAGTAGCACCTCAAACAAAAGATGAGCGTGTTATGCGCCTCAAAAAAGTTTGTGACGAAAGCCGCAAACAGTTTATTGTATCCCATCAAGACCAAATCGTAGAAGTACTATTTGAAACCAGTGAAAATGGGATTGCAACAGGCCATACAAGCAACTACATTAAAGTTCAAGTGCCAACTGAAGAGACAGTGTGTAATACGGTACGTCGTGTATTCGTAAAAGAAGTTCAAGATGACTTATTGATCGGTATGTTAACAGAGTAATAAATTATATTTTTATAATTGCATATCTAAGTGTATTGTATTATGATATATTTAAGATATTAACTGTAACTATTGGAAGGTGAGGCAAATGAAAAATATCAATGAAACAATGCAGTTTCACTTTGAAATGCCAGAAAGAGTATCCACTCGAGAAGTTTTAATAGATGTTTATACAGCACTAACTGAAAAGGGGTATAATCCAATCAATCAAATTGTAGGTTATATTATGTCCGGAGACCCAACCTATATTACGAGTCACAAGGGAGCACGAACCAAAATTCGTAAGCTTCAAAGAGATGAGATTTTAGAGGAGTTAGTAGCATACTACTTAAAACAATCATAAACTGGCTGTAGATTTTTATCTACAGCTTTTTAATTTAACCAAAGAAATGAGGAAATAATTTGCGCATATTAGGACTAGACTATGGAACGAAGACTACAGGTGTGGCAGTAAGTGACCCGTTAGGGTTTACAGCGCAAGGCTTAGAAATTATCAGAAGAACTGATGAGTTTAATATTAAGCCAACTATAAATAGAATTGCGGAATTATGTGCACAATATCAAGTAGAAAAGATTGTATTAGGTTTTCCTAAAAACATGAATAACACAGTAGGTGAACGTGGTGAGCGTACTATGGAATTTAAAACAAAATTAGAAAATAAACTCCATCTACCAGTTGTTTTATGGGATGAGAGACTTTCTACAGTTTCAGCGGAGAACATGTTGATTGATGCAGATGTAAGCCGTGGTAAACGTAAACAAGTCATTGATAAAGTAGCAGCAACGATTATATTACAAAATTATTTAGATACAATAGCCTAAGGGGGTCAAATAAAATGGAAAAAATTATGTTTTATGACGAAGAATTACAACAAGATGTGGCATTAGAAATTATGGATCAAATTATGGTGGACGAAGTTCAATATCTCCTTGTAGCAGATGAGGATGACGTGGCAACGATTTTGAAGCTTATTGAAGGTGATGATGATGAACTCACTTATGAGGCGGTAGAAGATGATGCAGAGTTCCAAAAAGTAGCATTACTGCTTATGGAGAGTGATGAGTACGATATAGAAGTTTAATGATACTAAGTATCAATTGACATTTATAGGCCCTCATTATATAATATAAGAACTTAGTATAATAATAGATGAGGAGAGAAAAAGAGTGAACGCAGAAGTATTTAAAGAGCGATTAAAAGAAAAAGGTTGTAAATTAACGACTCAGCGTAGAGGCGTATTAGACGTGTTACTCGATAATCGTGATCAGCATTTATCTACAGAAGAGATTTACTCCTGCGTAAAAGATAAGTATCCAGAGATCGGTTTAGCAACAGTATATCGCACAGTGCTATTATTTGAAGAAATGGGTATTGTCGATAGAATTAACTTTGATGATGGATGTAGTCGATTCGAGTTAAGTTCGGACGAAGATAAACATCATCACCATCATCTGATTTGTGAGAAGTGTGGGAAGGTTTTTGAAGTAGAAAATGATTTGCTCACAGAAATCGAGTCTCATATACAGGCTAAGTATGATTTTAAAGTTACGAATCATAATGTGACCTTTTATGGGCGATGTCAACAATGCAAATAAAAGTATTATGAGCGGAACTCTTAACATAAATAAATATATGGAGGTGTAATTTTGGTACCCAAAAAAAATAAGAATAAGTTACGCATTATTCCTTTGGGTGGACTAGGTGAAATTGGAAAAAACATGACTGCGTTTGAATATGAAGACGATATCATTGTTGTTGACTGTGGTCTAGCTTTCCCAGAGGACGAAATGCTAGGGATTGATCTAGTCATTCCTGATGTAACTTATTTGACAAAAAATGCGGAGAAAGTAAAAGGGATTGTGCTGACACATGGTCATGAAGATCATATCGGTGCATTACCTTATGTATTACAGGAATTAAACGTGCCAATTTACGGCACAAAGCTTACAATCGGACTTGTAGAGAATAAGTTAAGAGAGCATAACTTACTCAAAACAACAAAACGTATCAATGTTACTCAAGGTGAAACGATTAAACTTGGAAATAGTTTCAAGATAGAGTTTATTCGCTCAAACCATAGTATTGCGGATGCAGTAATCTTATCAATTTGGACTCCAGTTGGAACGGTTATTCATACAGGAGACTTTAAGATTGATTACACACCAATTAGGGGTGAACGTATAGACTTACATCGTTTGGCTGAAATTGGTAAAAAAGGTGTATTAGCACTTCTTGCAGATAGTACAAATGTTGAACGTGCAGGATATACACAGTCTGAGCGTATGGTAGGGCAAAAATTTGAAGATATCTTTAATAAGGCACAAGATAAACGTATTATGGTAGCAACATTTGCTTCGAATGTAGATCGTGTGCAGCAAATTATTAATGCGGCTTATAAATTTAAACGTAAAGTAGCTGTTATTGGTCGTAGTATGGTTAATGTTGTGAAAACAGCAAGTGAACTGGGCTATTTAGATATCCCTGAAAATACTATGATTGATATTAATGAAATCAAACGCTATAATGACGATCAAATTGTAATTATTATGACTGGAAGTCAAGGTGAACCGATGGCGGCATTATCACGTATGGCAACCTCAGATCATCGTCAACTTGAAGTGAAGCCTGGAGATGTCGTGATTTTAAGTTCAACACCAATTCCAGGGAATGAAAAAACAGTTTCTAAAGTTGTTAATGAGCTCTCTAAAAAGGGCGCGATTGTAATTAAAGAGGATACACACGTATCAGGACATGCGGCAGAAGAAGAGCTTAAACTCATCCATGCACTTGTAAGACCAAAGTACTTCATTCCTGTTCACGGTGAATATAGACACTTACAAAAACATGCTGAGCTTGCAATGAGTCTTGGTATGCCAAAGATTAATATTCCTATTATTTCAATAGGAGATGTCGTTGAGCTTAGTAGAGATACCTGCAAGGTAGTAGGTACAGTACCATCAGGCCAAATCTTGGTAGATGGATTAGGTGTAGGTGACGTAGGGAATATTGTCTTGCGTGATCGTAAACATCTTTCACAAGATGGTCTCTTAATTGTAGTGATGACACTTGAAAAAGAAACAGGTGCTGTTGTTGCAGGGCCAGATATTATTTCAAGAGGATTTGTCTATGTGAGAGAAGCAGAAAACCTTATGGATGCAGCCAAATTAGTTGTACGTAAGGCACTAGAGCGTTGTGAAACAAAACATATTGTAGAGTGGTCTCAGATCAAAACAATTGTTAAAGACGACCTCAAAGAATTTGTATGGCAAAAAACAAAACGTAGTCCAATGATTTTACCAATCATTATGGAAGTTTAAAATAAAGGGAGTGCAATTTGCACTCCCTTTATTTTTTGTTGAGTTCATTATAGAGCTTGGTTAGGGCCTTCTTCTCGATGCGTGAGACAAAAGAACGTGAAATACCCATTTGTTCAGCGATTTCTCGTTGCGTTTTTTCTTCAGTATTATTGAGGCCATAGCGCATTTGGAGAATTTCTTTTTCGCGAGGCTTAAGAATGCACTTGATTTTATGGTAAAGTTTTTTGACTTCGATGCCGAAGTCTACTTGGTCAAAAATAGAATCATTTTCAGTGCATAGAACGTCCAATAGACTAATTTCATTACCTTCCTTATCGATGCCGATGGGAGAGTGAAGGGAAGTTTCGTTTTTTTGTTTTTTGTGAGATCGAATACTCATAAGAATTTCATTTTCTATGCAACGAGCAGCGTAAGTAGCGAGACGCGTACCTTTATCAGCATCAAAAGAAACAATACCTTTGATGAGACCAATGGTACCGATAGATATTAAATCATCCATATCTTTATTTAAGTTAGAGTATTTTTTGACAATGTGTGCCACCAACCTAAGATTGTGTTCAATAAGAATATTTTTGGCCTGTTCATCTCCTCCTTTATATAATTCAAGATAGTGTTTTTCTTCTTCAGGAGTAAGAGGTTGTGGAAAGGATGAAATGCTACAAAAGTAGGAAAGGCAACATAGTGGGAGCATGGGCACACCTCCAGGAAAACGGGTTCATATTTATTATATGAGATAAAGGTTGAAAAGTGCCAGTCCGTGCTATTTTTTGAAAATAAATAGTATTTATAAAAAAAGTACAGCCTGAGAGGCTGTACTTTTTGGTAGATTATTGGTCCATTTTGCGAAGAAGAGAAGGTACTGAAATAGGTGCATCCACCTTGAAACGAATAATCTGTTTTGGGTGAGGTGCAGATTCAACAGATTCGCCTTCTTCATTCCACATTTCTGTAATGGTGTGGAAAATAGTAGGAACATCTGGGAGCAAGAACTCCACTGTATCACCTACGGAGAACTTGCGACGTTGCTCAATCGTTACCATATGTGTTTCTGGGTCATAGTCACGAACCATACCAGAGAAATCATAGTTACGTACATAAGAGTTATGACTGTAAGTTTGATCTTCATGGGTAGGCTTGTGTTCGTAAAAACCTGTTGTAAACTCTCTATGGCTAGCTTTGCTGACCTCTTCTAAGAAGTATGCTTTCTTAGCTTCAAATAGAGCAGGGTCTTCAAGGTAGGTATCAAGCGCTTCTCTATAAGCCTTAACAACAGTTGCTACATAGAGAGGTGTTTTCATACGACCTTCTATTTTGAAGCTATAAACGCCACTTTCGATCAGTTCAGGAATATATTCAATCATACAGAGGTCTCTAGAGTTATAAATATAGGTGCCACGCTCATTTTCTTCGATAGGCATATATTCACCTGGTCGTGTTTCTTCAACTACGCTATAACGCCATCTGCAAGGTTGAGCGCACTCACCGTGATTGGCATCGCGCTTAGTCATATAGTTGCTAAGGAGACATCTGCCAGAATACGCCATACACATTGCACCATGTACGAAGGATTCAATGACTACATTTTCAGGGAGATGCTCTCTAATCTCTTTGATTTCTTCGAAAGAAAGTTCGCGTGCTGTTACAATACGGTCTGCACCAAGTTTGGCCCAGAAGTTTGCAGTATGATAGTTGGTGTTATTGGCTTGTGTAGAAATATGAATTTCTAGATTTGGGATGGTTTCTTTTGCGATACTGAATACACCAGGATCAGCAACGATTACACCATCTGCACCCATTTCTTCGACAGATAAGAAGTATTCACGCATGCCTTCAAAATCAAAGTTGTGTGCAAAGATATTAGCAGTAATATAAACTTGAACACCGTGTTCGTGAGCAAAGGCAATTCCTTCGCGCATTTCTTCAGGGGTGAAATTTTTGGCTTTAGCACGGAGGCCGTAGCTTCCACCACCCATATAAACAGCATCTGCACCATAAAGTACAGCTGTTTTGAGTGTTTCTAAACTTCCCGCTGGTGCAAGAAGTTCCACTTTATTTGTTCTCATTAGGTTGTCCTCCTATTTTGTAACTTAAGGCAACACCATCCCCAATTGGTAGTACACTTGTATGAAGTTCAGGTGTATGGGTAATTGTCCATAAAAAATCTCTTAATCTAGAATGTGTAGTACGTTGTCTGCGGTCAATTAAATAACGCGATCTTGCGACAGTACCTTTGTGGAGTACGTTATCTGTAATTAACAGTCCCCCTGGTTTTAAGAGTCTAAGACATTCTGGTAAGAAGTTAATATATTGTCCCTTTGCACAATCCATAAAAATCATATCATAGTGCTCTGTTTCAAGTGTTGTAAGAAGTTCACTAGCATCACCTTCTAATAACGTAATACGATCAGTAAGGTTTGCAGTTTTAATATTTTCTGTTGCAATTTTCACCATGCGGTCAAAACGCTCAATCGTTGTAATATGACTACTAGGAGATAAGTATTGGCTCATGAAAATAGAAGAATAGCCAACAGCTGTACCGATTTCTAAAACAGAAGTTGGTTTTTGCATAGCTAGTAAAACTTTCATAAAATCTGCTACTTCAGGTTTGATAATTGGCCAAGTTTCTTTTTCGTTGGCAATGGCCTGTTCGATTTCGAATAAAACACCTTCTATCGGAGTATGCAGTGAGCGTATATATTGAACGATATAATCATAGCTAATTTCACTCATATTATAATCCTTTCTAAATAAGTCTTCTTATGTCAATATAAAGTAAAATCCCTTATATTGCAAGAGGTATCAAAAAAACGCCTAAAGATTAGGCGTTTATTCATAGAAATTTTTATCTGTTGATTGAGAATATTTATTTTTGTTTCGTTCGTGTTCTTGCCCAGACCGGCTAAAGATATGTTCACCTGTCGTAGGGTCTTTGAGTACAAAGTAGTAGTAATCATGACTTTCGGGCATAAAAGCCGCTTGAAGGGCAGCTTGTCCAGGTGCGCAGATTGGACCTACTGGGAGACCAGAGTACTCATAAGTATTATAAGGGGACTCTATTTTAAGATCTTCATAAGATAGGTTTTTCTTGCGTTTTTCAAGGACATATTGAACAGTTGAACACATCTGAAGTTTCATATCTGAATCAAGACGATTATAGATAACGCCTGCAATTTGTGGGCGTTCTTCTTCTAATTTAGCTTCTTGTTCGATGATAGAGGCTACTGTGAGCATATCGTGAAGTGTATAAGGCGAGTCGTATAAATATTGAGTATACTGACTTGCAACTTCTTGGAAGCGATTGAGCATTTTAATCACGATTTGTTCAGCGGTGACTTGTTTTGGGATAATATAAGTATCTGGGAATAAATAACCTTCTAACCGGTATTTTGTATCTTGCGGAATATATTGTAAAAAGGGATAGTCATATTCCTTTTCATTGACGGCTTTTAGAAATTCTTCTTTTGATACAATATTAGCATCTTCCAAGCGCGTAGCAATTTGAATAATAGTGTAACCTTCAGGAATAGTAAACTGAATCAAGTCCTCAGATTTCTTGTCATCAAATGTGAGAAAATCTAAGATTTCAAGGTCTGACATGTTGTTGCTAATGGCGTAAGTACCAGGACGTAATTTTTCTTCGTAGTCATAGAGTTTACCTTGAATCATAAACCAAGATTTATGTGTGACAAAATCATTTTCGTGTAGGATATCTGCAATTTCAGATAGAGTAGCATGCTGACCAAGCTCGATAGTAATGTCTTTAATTGAAGTAATCGTGTGGCGTGTAGCGTTTTCATTCATAGCATCCATGATGTACTGAAAACCGAAGTAAAAAGCTGTAAGGCTTCCGCAAAGTGCAATTAATAACAATAAAAAATTCCACCAGCGTTGTCTTGTATGACGTTTATTTTTTTTCATAAGACCCCTCCCCAAATGACGTATAGTAACATTATACGTTTTTTTGGAAAAAGTCACAATAAATAGTTGTTTTTTGTTAAAAAACAAAAAATGAATCTATTTGATTTAAGGAGTAGAATTTGATAGAATTATTATGGAAAAAAATGGAAGGGTGATTCACTTTGAAGATAAAAAAATTTTTGGGGGCAATAATGATTTTAAATATGTGCATACTTCCTGCTAGTCAGGTGTATGGGCAAGCATCCGTAGAGATGACGTATCCAATTGAACAATCAACAGAGAGTGTTCTGACACAAGAGATGTTGTTACAATCCATGGAGGGACATGCCTTGTTTGGACATTTTCAGCGGTTATTGGGTGTAGAGAGTGGAGCTCAAGGGGTGAGTAATCAACTTGCGGCGAGGGTTTTGTGTGATGATCTAGGACTTGCACCGATACTTTTGCCAGAGAGTGAAAAGACTACAGATCCTTATGTGGGAAGGTTGGAAGTTGAAGGGATTTGGGATGGGGAGCTGGGTAAAAGTAGTGAGCTACTCACAGTAAAAGAGTGGAATCAACTTTTAGATAATAGTGAGCGGTATGTATTAGGTGGACAAACAAAAACGCCTTATCAAGCGAAGCTAGGACAAGCAAAGATTCAATTTGAAGAGATAGCTATAGGGAAATTAGTACAGAGTAAGACAAAACTGCAGTATGGCGAAGCAGCGTACCCCCTTTATGACGTAGTGGGGACCTCTTTTGTAAGAATAAATGATTTGAAACAAATGGGTTTTAAAATAGAACAAACAGGTGATAGCATTCAAGTGGATATCACAGAAAACATGGAAAAAGCAGCACCTTTGACGCCCATTAAAGAGAGTGTCGCCACATCTTATAAAGGGAATGTTCAGGTGGGCAATTTAAGAAGTTATAGTATCAAAGTGGGAGAGGAAGTGCTAATACCTGTTAGAGCATTAGGTGCACTTGTGACATTAGATATTAATAATGAGTGGATTAACTTAAGGCAGCAAGAGAGGAGCATGGGAAGCCCAGTAACTATAGGAGAAAAGACACTTTATAACAGTATCGAGCAACCCATAAATGTTACATTTACCTCATTGTATTGGGACGGAAGGAGTATCCAAAAGGTAACACAACACATTGACCAGTTACCCCAGGGTGTTGAGGTTTCATTACCACGAAATTATTTTTCACTTATTAATACTGAAGTAAAGTATCTCACGACTTTGGTAGATGAGGTGAGTTATACGGATGAGTGGGGACAAGAAGTTGCATTAAAGGATCAAAGGTATGATGATTATGGTCAAAATAATATAAGTTACTATCAAGCTTATGAAAAAGGGAAGCAGCCGCCTAAAACACCTGTTCAAGAGACCAACCTATTTCCGTCAAGTATTATTATGGGAACTATGAAATATAATACGGGTTCCCTTAAAAAAGGTGAAAAAGTTGAGGTGTGGGCAGCAGAGAAAGGTTCTTATTATACAGTTATTCAAAAAGGCAAAAAAGTAAGAGTGCCTTGGGGAAGTGTGACGATTCCAAGTAATCCACCCGTCCAAAAAGAACCTGCTTCAAAAGTCCAGTTAGAAAGTTATATTAATAGTAAAGGCTTTACCAGTAAAACCAATTATTTGGTGTGGACAGACCTTTATAGACAGCGTACATATGTCTTTAAAAAGCAAGGGACACAGTGGGTATTACATAGACAAATGCTCTGTTCAACAGGAAATAATAAGACGCCTACGCCAAGAGGCGAGTTTACCCTCACCTCATATGTGTCAGCATTCGGAATGAATAAAGGGTATATGTGTAAAAATGCAGTGGGAATTTTTGATGATTACCTCTATCATTCAGTGATGTTTGATAAAACAGGAAGCTACCAATTATCAGGAGTGGGTAAGTTGGGTAATCAAGCATCTTCAGGATGTATCCGTCTTTCTTACGAGGATAGTGTATGGTTTTACAAAAATATGCCACTTGGCACAAAAGTATGGATTAATTAAGGGAAAATGGCCACTAATAATAGTGAGCCATTTTTTTGCGTGAATAATCACTAGATGTCGGTATAATTTTGGTTGGAATATACTATAGGCTATGATAAAATATACCGTGTTACAAAGAGTTATATTATGGAAGAAGAGAGGAAACTATATGTCTGAACTAAAAAAAGAATATAAAACACCTTGGGCTTCATATACTGAAGAAGATAAAAAGGCGCTTTTTAGTTATGCAGAAAGATACCGTACGTTTATTTCAGAGAACAAAACAGAGCGTGAATGTGTGCGTTCTTTCGTTAAGGTAGCACAGGAACAAGGTTATCGTGACATTGAAACTTTAATTGAAGCAGGAGAAAAAGTAAAAGCAGGGGATAAAGTTTATGCTAACTACAATGACAAGGCATTACTTATGTTTTGCATTGGTACTGAAAGTTTAGCAAAAGGGTTCAATATTTTAGGTGCACATCTTGATTCACCAAGACTTGACCTTAAGCCAAATCCACTTTATGAAGATAGCCAGTTTGCTATGTTTAAAACACATTATTATGGCGGCGTTAAAAAATACCAATGGGTAGCGATGCCTCTTGCGATTCACGGTGCTGTTGCAAAGAAAACAGGTGAAGTGGTTAAT
Source organism: Cellulosilyticaceae bacterium (assembly GCA_051647765.1). Classification (GTDB taxonomy): domain Bacteria; phylum Bacillota; class Clostridia; order Lachnospirales; family Cellulosilyticaceae; genus JBOFEH01. The sequence goes on from JBOFEH010000060.1 coordinate 19,664, forward strand.
ATTGTGGTTGGTGAAGATTTAGCTGATCCAGTGGTAGGTATTTCAGATTTATTACCACATTTAGGTAGAGATCAGATGGATAAAAAATTAAGAGATGGTATTGCAGGAGAAGATCTTAATATTTGTTTAGGAACATTACCACTAGAGGGTGAAGAAAAAGAGAGTGTTAAAGAAAACATTCTTAAGTTACTAAATGACAAATATGGTATTGTAGAAGAAGATCTCGTATCAGCAGAAATTCAAATTGTACCAGCAGGAGCTGCTAGGGACTATGGCCTAGACAGAAGTATGGTTATCGGTTATGGTCAAGATGATAGAGTATGTGGCTATGCATCATTTGAGGCACAATTAGAAGTCGCGGCGCCAAAACGTACAACAGTATGTGTGCTTGTTGACAAAGAAGAAATCGGAAGTGTGGGTGCGTCAGGTATGCATTCTAAATTCTTCGAAAATACAATAGCTGAACTACTTGAATTAGCGGGTGAATATTCAAGTCTGAATGTGAGAAGAGCACTTGCTAAGTCAAAGATGTTATCTTCTGATGTGACAGCAGGGCATGATCCTAATTATCCAGCAGTACTTGAGAAGAACAACGCAGCTTACTTCGGTAAAGGTGTAGTATTCATGAAATATACAGGAGCTGGCGGTAAAGGTGGATCCAATGATTCAAATGCTGAGTATGTAGCAGAGCTTCGCAGAATCATGGAAGAGAATAATGTCACATGGCAAACAGCAGAACTTGGTCGTATTGATTTAGGTGGTGGCGGTACAATCGCGTACATTCTTGCAAATTATGGGATGGATGTTATTGATTGTGGTGTGCCGGTTCATAGCATGCATGCACCATGGGAAGTTACAAGTAAAATTGATTTATATGAAATGCGCAAAGCGTATATTGCATTTCTTGAAAATGCAGCACTTTAAGGAGGAACAACCATGTCAAAATTAAATCCAATCGTAACAATTACACTTGATGATGAGAGTATCATCAAATTAGAGCTTTACCCAGAAATCGCACCAAACACAGTGAATAACTTTATTTCACTTGTTCAAAAAGGCTTTTATGACGGTCTTAAATTCCACCGTATTATCAAAGGATTCATGATCCAAGGTGGTTGTCCACAAGGAACAGGTATGGGTGGACCAGGTTACCAAATCAAAGGGGAGTTCAAAGGCAATGGCTTTGACAATGACCTTAAACATACAAAAGGTGTTATTTCTATGGCACGTGCAATGGATCCAAACTCAGCAGGTTCACAATTCTTTATTATGCATGCAGGGTCACCACATTTAGATGGACAATATGCAGCATTCGGTAAAGTAACAGAAGGATTAGACGTTGTGGATTATGTTGCAAATACAGCGACAAACCCTATGGATCAACCAAAAACACCAGTCGTTATCAAAACAATGACAGTAGATACTCAAGGAGAGACATACGCTGAGCCAACAAAAGTAGGTGAGTAATCGTGCCTATCATAGATTTGCACTGTGATACAGCGAGCTTAATTTATGAGAATCATGCAGAACTTAAGCAAAATCCTTATCATGTCGATCTAGCTAAACTTAAACAAGGTCAATATAAAGCCCAATGGTTTGCCTATTTCATTCAGATGGAGAACGTCAAAGGATCACTGATGGAAGAGCTTAGGCAAATGGACGCATACTTCAAAAACCAAATCCAAATCAATAACGACCAGATTGAGATTGTCTGCTCCAAAGAAGACTATCTTAAGTGTCAAAAAGAACATAAAATAGCTGCCTTTCTCTCTTTAGAAGAAGGGCAGACTATAGAACATGATTTAGACAATTTGAGAGCTCTAGAACAGATGGGAATTCGCATGATGAATGTCACGTGGAATTATCCTAATGATTTGGGTTATCCCCATCATATGAGGGAAGGGCTTACACCTTTTGGAAAAGAAGTGGTGAGTGCCCTTAATACAAGTCCTATTTTGCTAGATGTCTCCCATTTGTCGTTTGAAGGCATGAGAGATATTATGACAATTCACAAAAAGCCAGTGATTGCATCACATTGTAATGCATTTGATAGGTGGCCTCATAGTCGTAACTTAAGACGAGAGGCTGTCAGATGGATTGCTGAACGTGGTGGAATTATAGGACTTAACTTTTATAATGCCTTTTTGGGAAGTAGTACAATGAGCCGTATGGATGACATGATGGCGCATATAGATTACTTGTACCAAGTAGGGGGATCGGATGTATTAGCTCTGGGAACAGATTTTGATGGGATAAATTGTGATTTGGAAGTATGTAATGCGGGAGAATTGGATAAACTGATAACAAAATTGTCTTGTGTATATAGTGATGACATCATTGATAAGTTCTGTTATTCAAATGCGGAACGTATCATACTAGAAAATCTTTAAAAGATTCTTGGTAAATTTTATCATTATATGCTATAATACATTTATTACATTTTGGAAGGAGACTTACCATGGAAGAAACAAAAGGATGTGGATGTTCACACGAAGCAGAAGGTTGCGGTTCAGATTGTGGATGCTCACATGGAAGTGAAGAACCAGTTATTTATGTAACTTTTGAAGATGAAGACAGAGAAGTGGCTTGTGACGTATTAGGAATTTTCGAAGTAGACGAAATTGAATATATTGCCCTTGCACCACAAGATGAAGATGATGTTTTAATTTACCGTTATTCAGAAGAAGGCGAAGATATCCAACTTGATGAAATCGCTACTGATGAAGAATACGAAAAAGTATCAGCTGAATTTGATGAATTATTCTTCGGTGATGTTGAAGAAACAGAAGCTGAAGAACAAGAATAATAAATAAAAAACAGGATAAATATTATCCTGTTTTTTTTTATTCTGTGAAGTGAAAATTGAGTTCATTGCAAGAAAATTTAGGTAGGGGAGATGCGTTGTATAAAAATCTCCTAAAATTCCTATACTATAAAACGGATATGCTGATGAGGCGTATAATTTATAGTATAGGAAAGAGCGATGTGAGTGAAAAAAGTAATGTTGATGGGATGTATCAGTGTGATGATGATATGGGGGATGTGGCTTTATATGAGTAGTAGTGTAGAAGCTAGTAGCCCTATGAATCCTATTGCTACGGTTTATCTGAGTAATGGAGGAAGTTTTAGAATAGAGCTTTATCCGGATTATGCACCGAATACGGTTGCTAATTTCATTAGCTTGGCGGATAAAGGATTTTATAATCAGACGTATATTAACAGGGTGATGCCTAATTATCTGATTCAAGCAGGTGATCCTATTGGTAATGGGTATGGTTTTCCAGGATACTTTATTAAAAGCGAGTGTCGTTATAATGGGTATGCTAATAAGCTTAAACACGTGGAAGGGACAGTCTCTATGGCTAGGGGAAGGGATTTCGATACAGAGGGAAGTCAGTTTTTTGTTTTGTTAAAGGATTCTTCAGATCTTAATGGTCAGTATGCTGCTTTTGGTAGAGTTGTTCAAGGATTAGACGTTGTGCAAAAAGTAGGTAATATGGGAATCAAGGGAGACCATACACTTGTTAAGCCTATATGGATTGAATCCATAGACATCGATACTCAAGGAAAAACCTATAGTGAACCCAGTGTGATTTCGGTAGAAGAGCAAAGGGCGGCAAATGAGTGATAGATCAAAGTTTCACTGGATTAAGTGGTGCGCTTCACCTACCTTATTCATTAGTGAAGCAGTCAAAAAATCAGCACCCACAATAGTCAAGAGAGGTGAACGTGTTAAAATACTCAACAAAACCTACCTTAGTATGAGCGTGGTGGTACTGGGTATGACATTTGTGCTTGGACAACTATTGGATGCTACGAAAAGTGTGGGGATACTCAGTATTTTCAGTGTTTATTGTCTATCGAGGTGTAATGAGATTTTCTTTGCTTTTATTAAAGATGCTTTTGATAAATTAAATCCACAAAAAAGAGAAGCAAATGGTCTGGTTTATTATGAACGGGTGCAGATGGCTCTAAGAAGTTATTTGGAACTTATTATAAATTATGCTATACTGTTTTATGCATTAGATGTTTATAGTAGACAATATGGCAATGGGTTAGGGGCGTTTAATGAGCCTTTTACAGAGGTTTTGTCGGCGCTATATTTTAGTACAATAACAATTGTTGCAGTAGGGTATGGGGATTTTTATCCCATGATATTTACGAGCCGATTGTTGGTATGTTATGAGGTTATGACGGGGATTTTGCTTCTTGTTGTAAGCTTTACAATTTATGTCAGTTTAAGTTTAGGTGAGTAGAATGATGCTAACAAGAGTATACTTGTTAGCATCATTTGTGTGGCTGAAAGTGTAAAAACTTGACAATTAGAGGGGCATACTTTACAGTATAAGAACAACAGTTCGTATAGAGGGGATTAGTGAAACTATAAACATATCTAGAAAGCGAACGAAATAATGAATAGTTGTAGGTGATTGAGCATGACTAAAAAAAATTATGGGAATCAAAGTATTTCTTCCTTAAAGGGAGCAGATCGTGTACGTTTAAGACCAGGTGTTATATTTGGGTCGGACGGTATTGAAGGCTGTCAACATTCAGTATTCGAGATTTTATCGAATTCTATTGATGAGGCCAAAGAAGGACATGGTACAATAATAGAAGTAACGTTACATAAAGATCACTCCATTACAGTGAAAGATTATGGACGAGGGATGCCGCTAGATTATAATACCAAAGAAGGCCGGTTTAACTGGGATCTTATTTTTTGTGAGTTATATGCAGGGGGGAAATATAACACCAATGAAGGAGAAAACTATGAGTTTAGTTTAGGACTCAATGGATTGGGTGCATGTGCAACACAATACAGTTCTGAATTTATGGATGTGCAGGTGTATACTGAGGGGTACTGTTTTGAACTTCATTTTGAAAAAGGTGAAAACATTGGTGGGCTTAGAAAATATCCTGCAAAGTATAAGAGTACAGGGACAATGATTCATTGGAAGCCTGACAAAGACGTGTTTACTGATGTGGCTATTTCAAACAATTATTTTCATAGCGTGCTGAAGAGACAAGCTGTTGTCAATAAGGGGATTTCGTTTGTCTTTACAGATGAAATCGCTCAGGAAGTCACAACCTATGTTTATCCAGAAGGGATCATGGGATATGCGAAGGAACTTGCCAAAGAAAAAAACTTTACAGAGGTGGTGCTTGTTTCCCAAGAAACAAAAGGCCAAGATAGCCCTGACAGACCAGAGTATAAGCTTAAATTTGAAGTAGCATTTACATTCTGTAATGAGTCTAATTTATTAGAGTACTATCATAATTCAAGTTATCTTGAATATGGGGGTTCTCCAGAGAAGGCGATTAAAAATGCATTTGTTTATGCTATTGATCAATACCTTAAAGGACAAAATTTATATAATAAAGACGAGAAGAAAATTACTTTTGTAGATATTCAAGATAGTTTAATTTTAATTACTAATTCGTTTTCGACTATTACAAGTTACGAAAATCAAACCAAAAAAGCTATTACGAATAAGTTTGTCCAAGAGGCTATGCAAGACTTCTTAAAAGATTATTTGTATATTTACTTCATTGAAAATAAAGATGAAGCAGACCGTATTGCTAAACAAGTCATTATTAATAAGAGAAGTCGTGAAAAAGCAGAACGTACACGTATTAATGTGAAGAAACAATTAGGTGGCACAATAGATATTGCTAATCGTATCAAGAAGTTTGTAGATTGTCGTTCTAAAGATACAAAGATCAGAGAAATTTACATCGTAGAGGGTGATTCGGCGTTAGGGGCATGTAAACTAGGGCGAAATGCAGAATTCCAAGGTATTATGCCGGTTAGAGGTAAAATCCTTAACTGTCTGAAATCAGATTATGACAAGATTTTTAAGAGTGATATTATTGTCGATTTACTTAAAGTCCTAGGCTGTGGTATTGAGATTCATAGTAAGCATAATAAAGATTTGCATACTTTTGAAATGAGTAACCTGAGATGGGATAAAGTCATTATTTGTACCGATGCCGACGTGGATGGCTACCAAATTCGTACGCTTATTTTAACAATGCTGTATACTTTGGTGCCAACATTGATCAAAGAAGGCAAGGTCTTTATTGCAGAAACGCCTCTTTATGAAATCAATACAAAAAATCACACTTATTTTGCGTATTCAGAAGCAGAAAAAGTACAGATTCTAGATAAAATTAAGACTAAGTATACGATTCAACGTTCAAAAGGACTAGGTGAAAATGATCCTGAGATGATGTGGCAAACAACTATGTGCCCTGAGTCAAGGCGATTGATTCAGGTACTTCCAGAAGAAGCTGCACGTACAAAGGAAGTCTTTGACCTTTTGTTAGGAGACAATCTAGCAGGACGCAAAGAGTTTATTGCGGATGTAGGTGATCGCTATCTTGAATTAGCAGATATGAGTTGATACGAGGGAGGAAAAATGCGATGAGAGAGAATTTTATAAAACAAAATATTTCAGAGACTCTAGAATCTAACTACATGCCATATGCCATGAGTGTTATTGTTTCAAGAGCACTACCAGAGCTTGATGGTTTCAAGCCATCCCATCGTAAGTTACTCTATACGATGTATAAGATGGGATTGCTCAAATCAGCACGTACTAAATCAGCCAATATTGTTGGACAAACCATGAAGCTTAATCCACATGGAGATGCAGCGATTTATGAGACCATGGTAAGGTTAACAAAGGGGTATGCTGCACTCAATACACCCTTTGTAGATTCAAAAGGTAACTTTGGTAAAGTCTATTCAAGAGATATGGCTTATGCGGCATCAAGGTATACAGAGGCTAAGCTTAGCCAAATCTGTGAGGCGGTATTTGAGGATATTGAGCAAGAAGCAGTTGACTTTGTAGATAACTATGATGGCAAGATGCAAGAACCCACTTTACTGCCAGTTACATTTCCTAATATATTAGTTAATCCAAATCAAGGGATTGCTGTAGGGATGGCGAGTAATATATGCGGCTTTAACTTGGGCGAAGTATGTGATGCAACGATTGCTTTTCTAAAATCAGAAGACGTAGATGTAACAGAGTACATGATTGCACCAGATTTCCCCACAGGTGGGAATATACTTTACAGTCCAAAAGAAATGAAGCAGATTTTAAATACGGGGAGAGGCTCTTTTAAAGTAAGAGCTGAGTACCAATATGTCAAAAAAGAAAACTGCATTGAGGTCACTGAGATTCCATATACCACAACAGTGGAAGCGATTATGGACAAAATAGAAGACGGTGTTAAAGTGGGTAAGCTTAAAGAAATCTCAGATGTCAGAGATGAGACCGATTTGTCTGGTCTTAAATTAACCATTGATTTGAAAAGAGCAACAAACCCCGAACTGGTTATTGAGAAACTTTTCAAAATGACACCGTTGGAGGATTCTTTTAGTTGTAACTTTAATATACTTGTTAATGGTAAGCCACGTGTTATGGGTGTTAAGGAAGTTATTAAAGAGTGGTGTGATTTTAGAAAAACATGTATTATACGTAAGTATAGGTTCAATATTGATAAAATGTCCAAAAAACATCATTTATTATTAGGTCTTAAAGCAATCTTGTTAGATATAGATAAAGCAATCTCTATTGTAAGGCATACTGAAAAAGAAAAGATGGTTGTCCCAAACTTAATGGAAGCTTTCACTATTAGTGAACTCCAAGCAGAGTATGTGGCAGAACTTAAATTGAGACATCTTAATAGACAATATATTCTTAATACGTTAGAGGAACTTGAAGCACTAGAAAAAGAGATTGCAAGACTAAAAGAAATTATAGATAGTGAGCAAAAACTTAAAAAGGTGATTATAGATGACCTTAAATTTGTAAAGAAAAAATATGGTTATGAGAGAATGAGTCGTTTGGTGGAACCTTCTGAGAATGTGGCATCAGCACCAGAAATGATGATAGAAGACTATAATGTGAAACTTTTCTTTACAGATCACCAATACCTAAAGAAAATCTCTTTGGTTTCATTGCGTAGCAGTGGGGAACAAAAATTAAAAGATGATGACTGTATTGTTCAGGAATTAGAGAGTTCTAATCGTAATGAAATCTTATGTTTTTCTAACAAGTGTAATGTCTATAAAATCAAAGTGTATGAAATAGAAGATTGTAAAGCCAGTCAATTTGGGGTGTATTTACCAAACTTACTGGATTTAGAACCAGATGAAACCATTATGTATGTTCATGCGACCTCTGATTACAAAGGCTATGCTTTATTTGGATTTGAGACAGGGAAGGTTGCCAAGGTGCCGCTTAATGTCTATGAAACCAAAAACAATAGAAAAAAACTTATCAAAGCTTACTCCAACAAAGCAGCTTGTGTTGGTATGTCTATTGTTGAGGAAAAAGGGGCTATACGAATGATGCGGTCAGATGGTAGAATAGCCCTAGTTGATACTGATTTTATTCCAGAGAAACAAAAGAGAGATACTCAAGGAATACAAGTCCTTACATTAGCCCAAAAAACCTATGCCACAAAGCTTGAGGGTGTAGATGGGGCCTATGAAGAAGCTGATTTAGTTAAGAAGATACCAAGTTCAGGTAAATCAGTTTAGTGTTAGTTTTTAATTTTTAATATTTAGGGGGTTCTAATGAGAACACAATTAAGTCAATGCAAACGTATTGTTATCAAAATAGGGACATCTTCCTTAACTCATGAAAATGGCAAAATTAATCTCAGTAAAATTGAAAAAATAGCACGTGTGCTGACAGACCTCACAAATGAAGGCAAAGAGATAGTGCTTGTATCCTCAGGTGCTATTGGTGTAGGGTCACAACGTATAGGATTAGGTAAGAGACCAGAGTCATTAGAGCTCAAACAAGCAACAGCAGCTATTGGTCAGGCTATTTTGATGCAAATCTATGAGAAGTTTTTTGGAGAGTATACCCAGGTTATTGCACAGGTACTTCTTACAAAAGATGTGATAGAAGATGAGATTAAAAACAAGAATGCACGTAATACATTGTTTACATTATTAGAATTAGGTGTTATTCCGATTATCAATGAGAATGACTGTATTTCTACAGCGCAAATAGAAGGGTACTGTTTTGGGGATAATGATACATTATCAGCTACTGTAGCACAACTGATAGAAGCGGATTTACTTGTCTTATTATCTGATATTGAAGGGCTTTATACAGATAATCCAAAAGAAAACAGTGAGGCAGAATTGATTTCGGTTGTAGAGGAGATCACGCCAGAGATTGAGTCACTTGGTAAAGGTGCGGGTTCTTCATTAGGGACAGGGGGCATGGCGACCAAAATTACAGCAGCTCAGATTGCTACAGGTTGCGGCGCTCATACAGTGATTGCAAGTAGTGAGGACATTACGATTCTCAACCACATATTACAAGGAGAGCCAGTAGGAACATGGTTCCCTTCAGCTAGAAAGGATGACTAACTATGGAAATGGAAAAATTAATTGCACGTATTAACGAACTTGCTAAGAAGAAAAAAGATGAAGGCTTAACGCCAGCTGAACTTGAAGAGCAACAAGCGTTAAGACAAATGTACCTTGAGATTTTTAGAGGAAACTTCAAGAGCCAATTAGATCATACAAAAATTAAAACACCAGATGGTAAGTTACATCCACTCAAATATGCACCACCAACTGACAAAACAGTTCATTAGAGAACAAATGAGGGAGAGGCGTAAAGCGCTTTCTCCTTCGCAAATAGATGCAGCATCACAGGCAATTACTGAGCGTATGATACAAACAGAGTTGTTTGAGGCGGCATCTATTATTTTTTTGTATGCAGCAATGCCTTATGAGGTGCAAACATGGCTCATTGCACAGGAGGCAAGGCGAAGGGGTAAGGTTGTGGCTTATCCTAGTACAGACTCAGAGACTCATCGTATGACATTCTATAGCGTACCAGATGAAAGTGAACTTGTTGCGTGTTGGTGTGGTAAAATAGCCATCAAAGAACCTAATCCGATGAAGCATCAAATGATACTTCCGAACGAAACAACGTTAATGATTGTTCCTGGAATGGCTTTTGATTTATCCCAAAATAGACTGGGATATGGCGGAGGGTATTATGACCGTTATTTGGCACAATATGCAATCAAAACACTAGGGGTTGGCTTTGATTTTTCGGTGGTTGAAAAATTACCAGTAGGAGAATATGATAGTCCTTTGAATGGTGTCATGACAGACTGCAGGCGTATAGGATAGCATTTGCTATTTTGTATGATTTGGTATACAATAAGAACAAATGTTCTCGTGAAGGAGTGTTATATGTTAGCTTATATTAAAGGCATTATTACAGAGGTGACTGAGACTTCTGTTTATGTAGAGATTGCAGGAATAGCCTATGAAGTTTATATTGCAGCTTCTATTTTAGGGCGCGGCATGAAGATGAATGAAGAAGTTAAAATATATGTCTATGACCATATAAAAGAGGATGCACATGATTTATATGGTTTTACATCTAGAGAAGAAAAAGAACTCTTCAAAAAGTTAATTAGCGTTAGTGGGATAGGTCCTAAAGGGGCAATGAATATCTTTAATCTTTATCAGGCAGATGAAGTGATACAAATTATTTTGAATCAAGATAGCAAAGCATTAGGCAAAGTAACAGGGATAGGTCCTAAAACAGCTCAGCGCATTATTTTAGAACTCAAAGATGCAATTGGTAAAATTGCTGCGTTATCTCTTGATACGCTACCTATTTTTACGGAGCCTACGCAGCATATCAAAGGAGAGGCTATAGAAGCACTTGAAGCACTAGGATATGGCCAAACAGATGCTAAAAAGGCAGTTGAAGCAATTTGGAATTATGAAGATTCAGTAGAAGATGTCATTAAAAAGGCACTTAGCCTATTAATGTCATAAGGTAGGGTGGATAAAGTGAACAAACGCATTATGTCAGCGGATTTACAGTTAGAAGATACAGATATTGAAACTGGGATTAGACCCCTTACGCTAGATGAATATATAGGGCAAGCACATATTAAAGAAACCCTTAAAATATTCATCGAAGCAGCTAAAACAAGAGAGGAATCTCTTGATCATGTGTTATTATATGGGCCACCAGGACTTGGTAAAACGACTTTAGCAGGTGTTATTGCTCATGAAATGGGTGTCCAAATGAAAGTGACATCAGGTCCGGCTATTGAAAAACCTGGAGATATTGCGGCTATTTTGAATAATCTACAACCTGGAGATATCTTATTTATTGATGAGATTCACCGTATGCCAAAACATGTAGAAGAGGTACTCTATTCTGCTATGGAGGATTACTGCATTGATATTGTAGTAGGAAAAGGGCCAGCGGCTAAATCCATTAGGCTCAGCTTGCCACACTTTACATTGGTGGGTGCTACGACTAGGGCGGGGATGCTTAGTTCTCCGTTGCGTGCACGATTTGGGATTGTTCAGCGTTTAGAATATTATTCCTTAGAAGAATTGGCTCAAATTATAAGACGTACAGCATATCTACTTAAGTCTGAAAGTACAGAGGAAGGGGCCATGGCACTTGCTAAGTGTGCAAGAGGAACGCCGCGTCTAGCAAACAGACTACTTAAACGTGTAAGAGATATTGCTATGATTAAATACAATAGTGAAATCTCAGAGGAAGTTGCATTCGCTTCTTTAAAGCTCCTTAATATTGATACCAATGGATTGGATGAATTAGATAGGCGTATTCTTCAAACGATTGCGATTCAGTTTAAAGGCGGGCCAGTTGGACTTGAAACACTTGCAGCTACGATTGGTGAAGAACGAGAAACACTAGAGGATGTTTATGAACCTTATTTGCTCCAACAAGGACTTATTCAGAGAACACCTAGAGGGCGAATGCTCACACCTTTTGCATATGATCTTTTAAACTTACCAGAAACACCTTAGGGTGTTTTTTTATTTGGATTTATGGTATAGTATAAGTAGAGTTGAACACTACTAATGATAGATGATGATATAACAACGAGGTGATAGTATGCTATACGAAGCGATAGAGGACTGTTTTAATCATAAATTATTGAAACAGCATGAAACTATAAAAATAGATCCGACTAATGAGGAAATGACCATTTCACAAGTGATTAAATTTTTTGTTAAATATGATTTACAATTTACTAAGACAATGATTCAAAATTATATTCGTATCGGATTATTACCTGGACCTGTTCAAAAACGCTATTACACAGAGAATCATTTGATGTTATTATTTTTGATTTATCATCTTAAAGAAGGGTTTTCTTTGGAAGAGATTAAAAAGGTTTTTGCACCTATATTAAAAGATGAATCAACATTTGAGGATGATCTCATTACACCTAAACAGCTTTATAATATCTATGGTGAAATGCAAAAACATGTTGCGGCAGCATTTTGTGGGGAAGAGCCCTTTGCGCTTAGCGAAATGGTACAAAGATTCCTGCAATCGACAACACAAAATGAACAGGAAGTTGTTATTTCAGAATTTATGCTAGTGCTTTATACAATGGTTCAGACAATTACTGCTAAAAAAATATCCCAAGTATTAATTGACAACATATTGGTGTAAAAGATAGTTTTTTGAGCTTAGCTATGATATAATGACAAAAATAATAGAAATAGATAACAGATTAGATGTGCGGGGTGTGAGTCGATGACAAAAAATAAAGTAGAAGTAATTATTGGGGGGAATATTTACGCATTACAAGGTGAAGAATCAGGAGAACATATTCAACAAGTGGCTGCAATGATTGATAAAAAAATCATGGCCCTTCATCAAAATCCTGTTAGCAAAAAAATGAGTTCTTCACAAATTCATATGTTAGCAGCAATTAATATTGCAGATGAATTTCTAAAGGCTCAAAAAGAACTGGAATTATATGCTAACGAATTGGAAAAATGTAATGACGAAAATATGGCATTAATGGAAAGAATAGAGGAACTGGGATTAGAGATGACACGTCTTAAAACCAATCCACCAAAAAATCATAAATAACAAGGGGGGAGTGACGTTTTGTGCTTCCCTTTTTGTATGTATTAGAAGAATAAGAAAGAGGTATTTAGAATGAATAAGGTAGAATTATTAGCACCAGTCGGAAAGTTTGAGAATGCCTTGGCTGCCATTGAAAATGGTGCAGATGCTATTTTTGTGGGAGGAAAACTCTTTAATGCAAGGCAGTTTGCAGATAACTTTAAAAACGATGAACTTGAAGAAATTATTGAGTATTGTAAGCTTAGAGGTGTAAAAACTTACATTACTGTTAATACTCTGATTAAAAATAATGAACTTGAAGAGATGTATCAATATTTAGCTTATCTTAATCAGCTTAAAGTAGATGCGATTATTGTGCAAGATTTGGGTGTAGCACATTTGGCAAAAACCTATTTCCCACAATTAGTGCTACACGCAAGCACTCAGATGACAGCGCATAGTTTGGAGGATGTGTTATTTCTTAAATCACTAGGATTCCAACGTGTTGTGTTAGCGAGAGAGTTGAATCTTAAAGAAATCAAGGAAATTATTAGTGAAAGTGGTGTGGAGGTAGAGACGTTTATCCATGGTGCGTTGTGTTACTCCTATTCGGGGCAATGTTTACTAAGTAGTTTTATTGGTGGGCGTAGTGGGAATAGAGGAAGATGTGCACAACCATGTCGTATGCAGTATAGTTTGATGAAGGGTGAGCAGCGATTATTGGATCAGGTACATCTTATGAGTCCAAAGGATATTTGTACCCTTTCTATTTTGCCAGAGCTTATGGACGCAGGGATTCATTCATTTAAAATAGAGGGGCGTATGAAATCACCAGAGTATGTCGCTTCTGTTGTAGGTGTTTATCGTAAATATGTGGATTTGGCACAAGAAAGCACATCCTATAGTGTTGATGCACAAGATTTAGCAGATTTACAATCTATCTTTAATCGTGGTGGGTTTTCAAAAGGTTATTATGTTCAAAAAGCTGGAAAAAGTATGATTACAGAAAAAACCCCTAAAAATATAGGGCTTCATATCGGTAAAATATTAGATTACAACCCTAAAACCAAACTAGCAACCATTTCTACAAATAAAGAACTTCATCCGGGAGATGGCTTAGAGATTTGGAATAGCAAAGTGCATACAGGGACAGGAATCAATAAAGTGATGCCTGCAGATCAACCATTTAAAGTAGCTGTTAAAGAACGCGTGGAAGTTGGGGCGCCTGTCTATCTTTCTAAAAACCATGAGCTCCTAAAACAACTCCGTAAATCCTATGAAAAAGCAGGGCGCAAGTTACCTGTTGTATGTGAGCTGCAAGGCCAAGTGGGACAACCTATTCAGTATACAATCCGTCATCAAGAACAATGTGTGACTGTAACCGGTGAAATACTTGAGCCAGCTCAAAAAGCACCTATTACCAAAGAGCAGGCACTTAAGCAATTTTCCAAATTAGGCAATACGCCATTTGAGGCAGTTGCACATCAAGTAGAGTGGCCAGAAAATGGCTATATTGCGATTAGTCATATGAATGATTTGAGAAGACAAGGTGTCCAGGCGCTAGAAAAACTGATTTTAGGTGAAGGTGAACCTTGTGAGGTACCAGCTTATAGTCCGTGTAAGGTGGATGCAGATGTCTCACGAGAGGCACAATATACAGCAAGTGTCTATGATTTGAATCAGCTTAAAGCTTGTTTGGAAGAACCTTTGATTACTAAAATTTATTGGGAATGGCAGTATGACAATGAGCCTGTGAAGGAAGCAACCTTGCTTGCACATGCCCATGGCAAACTCCTTTATGTTGCAATGCCACAGATTATGAGAAATCATATTTGGCAGCAGTTTGGGAATCAAATGGAGGCGTGGTTACAAATTGGAGTAGACGGCTACCTGTGCCGTACGTATGGACAGTTTGATGTGTTACAAGTACATCACAAACCAATAGATATCGATTATACTCTAAATGTTTTTAATAACGAATCGATTGCGTATTGGAAAGCGCTTGGAGCAGATGTTATCACTGTTTCTATGGAACTGTCTAAATTGGAGCTAGAGTCATTACAGGGTACATTGCAAAAACTTGTTTATGGACATGTTCCGCTTATGACCAGTGAGCAGTGTGTCGTTGGAAATTATGGGCATTGTCAGAAAAACTCAAGTCAGCATCAATTCTATACGCTAGAAGATCGTAAAAACACAAGATGGCCACTTAAAACAGATTGTCAAGCTTGTCATATGCAATTATTATCAGAACAACCTATTGCGATAGATATTTCACGAGATTTAGCCTATTTAAATCTATCTTACTATAAACTTCAATTCCACCATGAAACGTATGAACAGGTGAAAGAAGTAATCGCTAGTATTTGTCATAGAGCACCGCTTGAACAGGATACAACTTTAGGGATTTTGTTAAAATCAATAGAATAGTAGGTAACTGTTATGGGGTATTTGAATTTAATGATTTTGTTAAGCAGGTATATTTTTGCAGGCTTTGGACTTATTTTTATAGTTGTGGCATTTAGCTTTATGAAGCCTTTTATCTCCTATCCATTAGGAGATAAAAGTTCTAAAAACCACTTTCTTTATATATGTCTTAGTTTTTTTCACTTGGCAGGTTCGAGTATCTTACTTGCTAAAGCAGAGGAGGTACAGATAAGACAAGAGATTTTTATAGGAAGTTTGGTTGTGTTTGCACTGATTACGGTTTCGACATGGTTGTTGAGACTATTTAAATATCATGAGCAACTTATTCTATGGAATATTGTATTCTTTTTATTAGATGTAGGGTATATCATGTTGGAGCGCCTGGATCACCAACTTGCCATGAGGCAAGTGGCGTGGATGCTAGTAGGGATACTAGGGGCCTTGATTGTTCCGGTCATCTTTAAAAAAATGATTCATCCTAAATTTAAATGGGTTTATTTTGGGGCAACCACTTTTTGTATGCTACTACCCTTTATATTTGGAGAATCTAAAAATGGTGCTATCAACTGGGTGAGTATTGGACCAATAGCTTTTCAGCCTTCGGAGGTAGGGAAAGTGTTTTTGGTATTATTTTTAAGTGCAGTCCTTGAAGGATGGCAACAAAAAAAACAGGCAGTTAAACAACTTGCAATACTTTGTGGGACTACGGGCTTCTTTTTAATTTGTTTGGTTTTGCAAAGAGATTTGGGAGGCGCTTTATTATATTATTTGGTGTTTTTGGTCTTGATGTTAGTAGGGACACAAAAGTTTTGGTATTCACTCATTGGCCTCTTCGGTGGAAGTATCGCAGCTATTATGGGATATTTTTTGTTTGGTCATGTGAGAGTCAGAGTTGAGGCGTGGCTTAATCCTTGGGCGGATATTTCGGGTAAAGGCTATCAGGTTGTTCAAGGGTTATTTGCTATAGGAACATGGGGATGGTTTGGAAGTGGGCTTACCCGGGGAATCCCACAAAAGATTCCTATCGCTACAACGGATTATATTTTTGCAGCATTGTGTGAAGAATTTGGAAATCTGTTTGGAATAGTTATTATATTGTGCTATTTAGGTGTTGTGTTACAAGGGTTTAAGGTTGTGTTGATTCAGAAGACGCGATTTAATGTGATGGTGGCCATAGGGTTGGCATCTGTTATCGGATTCCAAACACTTATTATTTTAGGTGGTGTACTCAAACTCATTCCTTTGACAGGAATTACCTTGCCTTTTGTAAGTTATGGTGGAACCTCCATGATTGTGAGTTTGGGTATTGTGGGTATTTTGACAGTGCTCTCACATCAAGCACGCCCTGGTAAAGGAGTGAGGGATTAGTGAAAAAATCAATCTATAGTGTGGCTTTTTTATTTATTGGCTTATTTGGGATGGTCGCTATTTATTTGGGCTATTTTACGCTTTTTGAGCGTGATCGTATTGCAATGCATCCTTATAACAGAAGACTCGATCATCTCGAGTCAGAAGTCATTCGTGGGACTATTTATGATGCCCAAGGTGAAGTGCTAGCACAAACCAAAGAAGGGAAGAGAGATTATCCCTTTGGAAGTCGCTATGCCCATGCTGTGGGCTATGCACAAAATGGAAAAATTGGAGCAGAGGCACTTGCCAATACGGAGTTGTTATATCCTGACTATAATATCACTTCTATTTTCAGAAATGCTTTTATGGATGAGAAATTTGAAGGCAGAGATATTGTACTAACTTTGGATAATAGACTGCAAGCAGCAGCAGCAGAGGCGCTTGGAGACTATAGAGGGGCAGTTGTTGTTCTAGATCCTACCACTGGGAAAATACTGACCATGTATTCAAGTCCTACATTTAATCCCAATCACTTGGTTGAAAACTGGGAAGATTTGAGGGAAGATGAGGCAAGAAGCCCCTTGGTCAATCGTGCGACTCATGGACTTTATCCTCCAGGGTCAATCTTTAAAATTTTCCCCACACTGAGTGTGATTCAAAACCCTGAGGCAGAGGAATTTGTGTATGAGTGCAAAGGGTTTATTGAAAAAGAAGGTCATAAAATTCAGTGTTATGATGGGAAAGCGCATGGGAGGGTGGATTTAACCAAAGCTTTTGTTAAATCGTGTAATGCCTATTTTATTGCTTTGTCCAATCAGGTGGATTTTGAGCAGTTAGCCAAGACTAGTGAGATGCTATTGTTTAATGCAGAATTACCTATTGATTTAGAGTATGCAAAGAGTAAATTTCCAGTAGAAGGGGTATCTTCTTTTGAGCAATTAGCAGCATATATAGGTCAAGGAAAGGTGCTTGTGACGCCTATGCATATGGCAATGGTTGCAAGTATTATTGCCAATGATGGCGTGCTTATGAAGCCGTATCTTTTTGATTATGCAACCAATGAGTCAAAAGAGGTGCTTTCTAAAAGGCTTCCTGAATATGTGGGGGTCTATATTGACGAAAAATCCTGTGCCCGTTTACAAGAGCTGATGAGAGGCGTTGTTGAAGAAGGGACTGCTATGAGACTTTCTGGAATCGACTTAGATATAGGTGGTAAGACTGGCACTGCCCAAAATGCTACAGGTAAAGACCATTCATGGTTTATGGGATTTGCAAAGAAATCAGCAAGTGTTAATAATGACTTAGCATTTGCTATTATTGTAGAAAATGGTGGACAGGGTGCTAAGGCGTTAAGTGTAGCAAAAACTGTGTTAAAGGCATATAGTAACATAGCGGAATAAAACATGTAATTAAGTTGAAAAAATACTCAAAAGGCTTTATACTAATTGTTAAATAGGACAGGTAACCCGTATAAAGGGAGTGGAAAGACTGGTGAGTATATGATTGAAACAGTGAGTTGTGGAGGGGTAGTGATTCATAAAGGTAAGATCCTTGTGTTATACAAAGACTATAAGCATAAGTATGTTGGATGGGTACTTCCGAAGGGGACTGTGGAGGAAGGGGAATGCCATCAAGCTACAGCTATGCGGGAAGTGCAAGAAGAAGCTGGTGTGGATGCACAAATTGTGAAGTATATTGGATCCAGTCAATATACTTTTCAAGGAAAAGAAGATATGGTGAGTAAAACAGTTCACTGGTATTTGATGAGTGCAGAGAGTTTTTATACCAAGCCTCAAAGAGAAGAGTATTTTTTGGATGCAGGCTATTATAAGTTCCATGAAGCCTATCACTTAATTAAGTTTTCCGATGAACGGTACATTCTTAAAAAAGCATACGAAATGTATTCTGGTATGCGCCGGAATAACGAATGGCCTTTTATAAGTAAAAAAACAAGAAGCTCCCACGCATAAATCAAGTGGGAGCTTCTTGTTTGAGGTAAATCTCATAGCACAACAAAAAACACCCACCAAGTGGTGAGTGTTAGATGCGGATAAAGGGAATCGAACCCTTACGATGTTACCATCGGCAGATTTTGAGTCTGCTGCGTCTGCCTGTTCCGCCACATCCGCATTACTTGTTTATCTTAACATATGGTAAAAGAAATTGCAATATATATTTACATTACATTTAAAGTAATTTATCTTATTAGTATACACGAAATAAAATAGCCTATAGAAAAGAGGGGTGGACCTTGGAAGAACAAATTGAACAAAAATTAGTGAGCCTAGCACAGCAAGGTGATTTGCAAGCTTTTGAACAACTTATAACAAGTTATGAAAAGAAAATCTATACTATTTGCTTGCGAATGTTGGGGAACGAACAAGATGCTTATGATGCGGCACAAGAGGTATGTGTCAAGATTTGGAGGCAACTCAAAAACTTTGAAGGAAATTCTAAACTGAGTACGTGGATTTATAGAGTGACAACCAATCAGTGCTTGGATTACCTGAGAAAATTTAAAAACAAAAATAAAGATGAAATTTCCCTGTTTCAGACAAGTCATACCACCCAAGAAGAGTGGATGATTGATGTCCCTTCTAAAGAGTTGACAACAGAAGAACAGATGGATCAAAAAGTGTTGTCTGAAGTTATCCAAGAAGGAATGAATGAGCTCAAGGCAGAATACAAGGAAATCATTGTTTTAAGAGATGTGATGGGACATAGTTATGATGAGATAAGCACTATTTTACAAGTGTCCGTAGGAACAGTTAAATCAAGGTTATCTAGAGCAAGAAATGCATTAAAAAAGGTTTTAATGCAAAATAAGGAACCTTATTGTTCATTCTTTCGTCATATTAATAAAAAGGAGGGTGCATTATGAAATGTGAACAGTGCTTAGAAAAATTATCCTCGTACGTCGATCAGGCATTATCATCCTCTGAGGTAATGGAAGTTGAAAGGCATATTGCTATGTGTGAGGCGTGTGCAGAGGAATTAAATATATTACAAGTGATGTTAGATGAATTAGGTGAATTAGAAGATGTTGTTATGCCACAAGATTTCCATGAGACATTAATGAATAAGCTCAATAGGCCGAATCAAGAAAAACGAAAAGTTGTCAAATGGGCACCCCAAAAATGGGCTTATTGGGGAAGTGGCTTAGCAGCAGCAATTTTAGTAGGATTTATGGGATTGACACAACTGCCGCACCAAGTAGAACCTGAAATGAGTCCTATGATGATTCAGGAGCAGCCACAGGCTGCTAGTATGCCCGAAGGGCGTGCTATGCCTCAGGCAGATACAAGTCCTATAGAAAATGAGGAATGGTCAGTTGCATCTACTCAGCTTCCGGCACTTGAGGCATGGGTTGAGAAACAATCCAAACAACAAAAATATACCGTGCAAGTAACAACAATGGGAGAGCAAACACATATCTTAATAGGAGAAGTTACAGATAAAGTGCTGCTCGTTGATGAATTGAAAGCCCAAGGGATTGAGCTGACAATAGATGCCCCGTGTGAGGGAATAAATGTCGTTATTACAATTAAAAAATAAGGTGTTTATCAACGAACCCTTGACTTTTGAGGAACTTTTTGCTAAATTTAAGTCGTTATAGTTAATTAAATAACCTGACTGTGTTGAAGAAGAAGAGTACTAAACAGATAGAGAATCAGCGAGACTGGAATAGTGTGAGCCAGTTACCACTAGGTTTAGGAAGGGCACTTTGGAGCAGTACCGATCAAGTGGAATACAACATTGTATTCAATAAGGGTGGAACCGCGGAAGTTACCTTTCGTCCCTTGCTTTCTTTTAACAGAAGCAAGGGGCGAGAGGTTTTTTTGTATTTCACTCAAATCAATCATAAATGGAGGAATTGAAAATGGCAGAAAAAAACATGCAACAAGTTGTAGCTGTTGCGAAAACAAGAGGGTTTGTATACCCAGGTTCAGAAATCTATGGAGGACTTGCAAATACTTGGGATTACGGCCCATTAGGTGTTGAGCTTAAAAATAACGTTAAAAAAGCTTGGTGGAAAAAATTCATTCAAGAAAGTCCATATAATGTAGGGGTAGATTGTGCAATCCTTATGAATCCTCAAGTATGGGTAGCATCAGGACACGTAGGCGGTTTTAGTGACCCTCTTATGGACTGTAAAGAGTGTAAAGAGAGATTTAGAGCAGATAAACTTATCGAAGATTATATGCAACAACAAGGTGAAGAACAAGTTGTAGATGGTTGGAGCAATGAGCAAATGCAAACATACATTGCAGACCACAGCATTGCATGTCCAACATGTGGCAAACAAAACTTCACAGATATTAGACAATTCAATCTTATGTTCAAGACATTCCAAGGTGTTACTGAAGATGCAAAAAATGCTGTTTACTTAAGACCAGAAACAGCACAAGGGATTTTTGTAAACTTCAAAAATGTTCAAAGAACAAGTAGAAAGAAAGTGCCATTTGGTATTGGACAAATTGGTAAATCATTTAGAAATGAAATTACACCAGGAAACTTTATCTTTAGAACACGTGAATTCGAACAAATGGAACTTGAATTCTTCTGTAAGCCAGGGACAGATCTTGAGTGGTTTAGCTACTGGAAAGACACTTGCAAAAACTGGTTATTAACTTTAGGTGTAACAGAAGACCACATGCGTATTCGTGACCATTCAGAAGAAGAACTTTCTCACTATAGTAACGCAACATCAGATATCGAGTTCTTATTCCCGTTTGGATGGGGTGAACTTTGGGGGATTGCATCTCGTACAGATTATGACCTTAAACAACATCAAGAGCATTCAGGCGAAGATATGTTATACTTTGACCCAACAACAAATGAAAAATATGTTCCATACTGTATTGAACCATCACTTGGAGCAGATCGTGTAACACTTGCATTCTTATGTGAAGCTTATGATGAAGAAACATTAGCAGATGGAGATACAAGAACAGTATTTAGATTCCATCCAGCACTTGCACCAGTTAAAGCAGCAGTTCTTCCATTATCTAAAAAACTTTCAGCAGAAGCTACAGAAGTTTATGCTGAGCTTGCAAAACACTTTAATGTAGAATTTGATGAAGCAGGATCTATCGGAAAACGTTACCGTAGACAAGATGAAATCGGAACACCATTCTGTATTACATTTGATTTTGACTCATTAGAGGACAAAAAAGTAACCATAAGAGATCGTGATACAATGGCTCAAGAACGTGTTGAGATTAGTGAGTTAGTTGGTTATATTCAAAATAGAATGAATTTTTAATTTCAGAAAATATAAGCTTTTTCATAAAACTATATAAAATATTAAAATACTCTGTTCAAGTTTAAATTTTATGATATAATGTATACAACAGGGGGAGTAAAACGACTATATTTTTTATAACTCGTCGCTTATTTGGAATATAGTACACGAACCTGAAAGTATATCTTAGGAGGGCAATGAACATGAGCCAAAAATGGGTTTATATGTTTAAAGAAGGGGATACAAAAAATAAAAATCTCTTAGGTGGTAAAGGTGCTAACTTAGCAGATATGACACAGTTAGGCTTACCAATTCCTCAAGGGTTTATCGTAACTACAGAAGCTTGTACAGAGTATTATAACTGCAACAAAACTTTATCTGATGAGGTGCAAGAGCAAATCAGAGCTTCTCTTAATCAATTAGAAGAAGAATCAGGTAAAAAATTCGGAGATGATGAAAATCCATTATTAGTATCTGTTCGTTCAGGTGCAAGAGTATCAATGCCTGGTATGATGGATACAGTACTTAACTTAGGTCTTACAGATACAGCGGTTGAAGCACTTGCTAAAAAAAGTGGTAACCCAAGATTTGCATATGATTCTTACCGTCGTTTCATCCAAATGTTCTCAGACGTTGTAATGGAAATTCCAAAACCACGTTTCGAAAAAATCATTGATGCAATGAAAGAAGAAAAAGGTGTTGAGTTAGATACAGAACTTAATGCAGATGACCTTAAAGAAATGGTTGTGAGATTCAAAGCGCTTTATAAAGAAGAAAAAGGCGAAGACTTCCCACAAGATCCAGAAATGCAATTAATGGAATCTATCAAAGCAGTATTCCGTTCATGGATGAACCCACGTGCTATCGTTTACAGAAGAATGAACGATTATCCAGCTAGTTGGGGTACAGCAGTAAATGTTCAAATGATGGTATTTGGTAACATGGGTGAAACTTCTGGTACAGGTGTTGCTTTCACAAGAAACCCAGCTACTGGTGAAAACTTAATCTATGG
>JBOFEH010000061.1:0-21471 GCA_051647765.1 Cellulosilyticaceae bacterium
AAAACCATATCACCCTCAAACCAGAAAGTACTGCAGCAGTTGTAAGATCATACTTAGAGCATAATATGGCGGCGGATGCACAGCCAACTAAGCTTTACTATATGTCACCGACATTTAGATATGAAAGACCACAAGCAGGCCGTCAAAGACAGTTCCACCAATTTGGTGTTGAGATGTTTGGGAGCGACTCAGCGACAGCAGATGCAGAAGTTATTGCTATCGGTCACACATTACTGAAGCGACTTGGGATTACCAAAGTAGAGCTTCATATCAATTCACTGGGCGGACCAGAGTGCCGTAAGGCTTACAACGAAAAGCTCAAAGGTTTCTTAGAAACTAAAAAAGATGGACTTTGCCCACTTTGTAATGAGCGTCGTGACAAGAACCCACTGCGTGTTCTTGACTGTAAGAATGAAGCTTGTCAGAGCCTTCTTCAAGATGCACCGACAGTACTTGATACTTTAGGGACAGAGTGTCAGGCGCACTTCGATCAGCTTCAGACACTTCTTAAAGCAATGGATATCCCATTTGTAGTGGATGCAAGTATCGTAAGAGGACTTGACTACTACACCAAGACAGTATTTGAGTTTATCTCAAATGATATTGGTGCGCAGGGAACTGTATGTGGTGGAGGTCGTTATGACAAACTTGTAGAAGAAGTTGGTGGCAAACACACACCAGCAGTTGGATTTGGTGCAGGTATGGAGCGCCTACTTCTTGTAAGAGAAGCAGAAAATGGCAATACATTAGATGCAGCTACAAGAGATATTTTCCTTGGCTATAGAGGCGAAGAAGCGATGATGGAAGCCTTCAAACTTATCAATGATATGAGACAAGAGGGCATCAGTGCTGAGAGTGACCACCTTCAAAGAAGTGTCAAAGCGCAGATGAAATATGCCAATAAGATTGGCGCCAAATATTCAGCAATTATTGGGGAAAGTGAAATAGAAAACAAGTCACTCAACCTTAAAGATATGGGAACAGGTGAGCAAGTAGAAGTAAGCTTTGAAGCACTTGTGACTACAATGAAACAAAACTTAGGACTCTAGGAGGTATACAATGTCAGAATCAATGCAAGGACTCAAAAGAACACATTATTGCACAGACCTTAGCGCAGCAAATGTTGGTGAAACAGTTACTGTAATGGGTTGGGTACAAAGAAGAAGAAACTTAGGTCAATTATTATTCGTTACGTTAAGAGACCGTTCAGGGTTACTTCAATTATCATTTGGTGAAGAAACAGACAAAGCAGTATTTGAAAAAGCAGAGAAACTCCGTACAGAATATGTAATCGGTGTAACAGGTGTCGTACGTTCTCGTGGAGAAGATGCTAACAAAACGATGAAAACAGGGGATATCGAGCTTGAAGTGAAAGAACTTCGTATTCTTTCTGAAGCAGAGACAACACCTTTTGAAATCTTAGAAAACAGTGATGTTAAAGAAGAGTTAAGACTTAAATACAGATACTTAGACCTTAGAAGACCTGATATGCAGCGCAATATGATTCTTCGTAGCAAGGTAGCTGGTAGTGTGAGACGTTTCTTAGAAGACAATGGTTTCTTAGAAATGGAAACACCAATGCTTACTAAATCAACACCAGAAGGCGCAAGAGATTATCTTGTACCATCACGTGTTCACCCTGGTAACTTCTATGCTTTACCACAGTCACCACAGATTTTCAAGCAATTACTCATGGTATCAGGCTATGATAAATACTTCCAAATCGTAAAATGTTTCCGTGATGAAGACCTTCGTGCAGACCGTCAACCAGAGTTCACACAAATCGATATGGAGATGAGCTTCGTAGACGTTGATGATGTTATTGGCCTTAATGAAAAACTCATCCAAAAAGTATTTAAAGAAACAATGGATGTTGATGTAACACTTCCAATCCAAAGAATCACATACCAAGAAGCTATGGACAGATTTGGTAGTGATAAGCCAGATGTACGTTTTGGTGTAGAGCTTACAGACCTTACAGATATTCTTACAAACTGTGGATTTGCTGTATTTGAAAATGCAATCAATGGCGGCGGCGCAGTACGTGCCATCAATGCCAAAGGTATGGGAGATATCGGTCGTAAACAAATCGATAGCCTTGTAAAAGTAGGACAAGATTTTGGTGCTAAAGGTGTAGCTTGGCTTCAAGTAAGACCAGATGGTGAGGAGAAATCTTCATTCACTAAGTTCTTAGGAGAAGAGACAGTTGCAGCAATCAAAGAGCGTATGGGTGCTACAGACAATGATCTGATCTTAGTTGTGGCAGACAAACCTTCTGTTGTTTATGCAGCACTTGGTGCCCTTCGTCTTGAAGTTGCAAAACGTCAAGAGCTTACATCAAAAGATGACTTTAGATTTGTATGGGTAACAGACTTCCCACTTCTTGAGTTTGATGAAGAATCAGGTAGATACGTAGCAATGCACCACCCATTCACAATGCCAAAAGATGAAGACCTTCACCTTATGGAGAGTGAGCCTTCAAAAGTACGTGCAAAAGCTTATGACCTTTGTCTTAATGGTTGTGAACTTGGTGGGGGTAGTATCCGTATTTACCAACAAGATATCCAAGAGCGTATGTTCAAATTATTAGGCTTTGACAAAGAAACAGCTTACGAGAGATTCGGTTTCTTACTCAATGCTTTCAAATATGGTGTGCCACCACATGGTGGTCTTGCATTCGGTCTTGACCGTATGATTATGCTTATGACAGGGGCTGATAGCATCAGAGATGTTATTGCATTCCCTAAAGTAAAAGATGCAAGCTGTCTTATGACAGAAGCACCAGGTCTTGTAGATGACAAACAATTACAAGAGCTTTTCTTACAAACAGTAGCACCAGCTACTGAAACAGAAGAATAAAACATTAACCCCCAGAGTACCTATGTATTCTGGGGGTTTTGAGTAGAGAGAGGGGGAGTAATGTGAAAGTCAAGAAGATATTAGATTTAGAGGATTTTAGGCAAATGTATGAGCTTGAGGCGATGTATTATACACAAGAGCATATTACACCAGCAGAGGAATCTTATAGATGGTATCAGAAGTATCCTTATACAGTATGTGCCTTAGAGGATGAAGGCTGTATTGTAGCATTTATTAATTTATTGCCTATAGGGGAGGCGCTTTTTGAGGAGATTAAGTCTGGGCGCTTCAATGATAAAAATCTTGAGGTAGAGCAAATTCTGGATATTGACCAGCCTATACAAGAAAAACTGTATATGTTTTTGTGCTGCGTCGTCATCCATGAAACTTATAGGGGACAAAATCTACTTCAAATGCTTATCCGTGAAGGGCGTAAGCCCTACGAAGCCATAGCCTCTCATGTGTTAGGGATTATCACAGATAATGTAACACCAGAAGGGGAGCGTTTATCTCAAAAGTTAGGCATGCAATATGTCACTAAGACATGGTTTGACTCCGTGATTTATGTAGGGGATTATGGCGTGTGTATTGAGCGGGTTTAAGGATTGATAGGGTTGTTAAAGGAACTATTTTGCTGAAGTATTAGTAGAATAGTTCCTTTTGTTGTTTGTAGCCAAAAAGGTATTGGGATAAAATAGCCAAAAAACATAAAATATATCTTGGGATATTGGTAAAAATAGATTTGTCACTTGCAAGTGACACGAGTTGAGATTAAGGAAAGTGACAGTTTAGCTTATACTATAGATGAGGAGATGACCTATGAATGAGAAAGATAAACTCATCATTTTGTACCTCCATTCTAATATGGGGTATACCCAGTGTAGTACACTCGCTCAGTATTTAAGTGTGAGTGAGCGGAGTATCAAGCGGTATATCAAGAGTATTAACAAAGAATATGAGGATGCAGGCGTACAGATTGACTCAAAAAAAGGATTAGGATACAAACTTTTGGTCACAGACCAGAGTAAATTCCAAAGAATTATAAAAGATGTGAGTATTACAGCTCAAGAAGAATCAGGAAGAACGTTAGAACTGCTTAGAAGTCTACTCAAAGTAGAGAGTATTAGTTTGGATGATTTATCAGAAAAACTTTTTGCCAGTCGTTCAACCCTTCAAAATGAGCTCAATATTATACGTAACTTATTAGAAGCCTACCGCCTTCAAATCAAGTATAAGCCGTATAAGGGATTATACGTTGAGGGAGACGAGGAAGATATTAGAAAATCTCTTGTGAAATATTTTTTTGCAGAAGATAAGGGGTATGACTTGGTGTTACAAGAACCCTTGGGTAAGGTGACTAAGGCCTGTGTGGATTATGTGCATACTTACATCGAAAAAAGTATATTAGCAAGTCAAAGAAGTAAGAATCAATATGAAATTAATTATTTGGCGAAGTTTGCAGCAGTTTCACTTTTTAGAGCAGACGAGGGACATCTGATTACGAGTCCTATCAAACAGAGTGAGCTCAAAAAAGTCGATCAGTTGTTTGATGAAGACTTTAGACAAGTGATAGCAAGGGAGTATGGCATAGAGGTGCCTGAACCTGAAGTGTTGTATATGAACTTATTAGGTCAATTAGATGAAGGTTTTATGATGAATAAGAGACCTTCCTTTGAGGAGATTAGTAAGGTGATACACAAGGCTGTAACAGCTATTGATTACAAATATAAAATTCATCTGGAAGAAGACCTAGCATTGGTAGAGAGTTTAACCAAGCATGTGGACAATTCTTATCACAGATATTATTTGAAGTTAGATGTTGAAAACCATGTGATTGATCAAGTCAAAAAAGGCTATCCTGAAGCATTTTATTATGCACAGGAATTAGCTCAGCTACTTGAAGAGACTTTTGGCGTCACCATTAGCCCTAATGAAAGGGGCTATATAGCTGTTCATTTTGCAACAGCTATTGAAAGAGCCAAGCAAAAGACAAGATACCATACAGTGATTGTTTGTAATACAGGACTTGGTACCTCAGAGCTTCTGAAGACCAAGCTTAGGAGATACTTCCCAGAAATCAAAGTCATCGCATGTTGTCAGCCATATTATTTGCAGAGACTTGACATGACGGAAGTGGATTTTGTATTATCTACAATCCCTCTAGAAGCTGAGCAGATAGGGGATAAGGAGATGGTGCTTGTCTCACATATTTTAGATGAGTCAGATATCAAATCTATAGAAGATAAGATTGGAAAAGTCTATCTGGAACAATATTTGAAAACCCTATTCCATGCAGAGATTTTTTATCCAAAGGTTGTTTGCAAAAACAAAAATGAACTTTTGGAGTGGGTGACAGAAGATATGGTGCAAAAAGGCTTTATTACATCTGATAATCGCGGAGAAATATTAAAAAGAGAAAAACTTTCGTCTACAGAGATTAGTGATTTAGTAGCGGTCCCACATTGTATTTCTAAGGAGAGCAAAAATGCTATTGCTATTTGTGCCCTCAAGAACCCTGTCAAATGGGGGAAATCAAGAGTGAAGCTTGTGCTGATTGCGTGTTTGGATTCTCAAATCAAAGACAATAAGCATGTCTTTCCTTTTATCCATAATCAAACAAGGCGTGCAGAGCAGGTTAATCTTTTGTGTGAAAGCTTTAGCTTAGACGAATGGCTAGGGATTTTGATGAGGAGTACCAATTATGATAGTTAAAGTTGGGGTAGAAGCAAGCAATCAATATGAAGTGATGAAGTGCATTGCCCAGATAGCTGCAGAGGCAGGCTATGTGACCGATGAATATGCTTTTTTGGAAGCGTTACTACAACGTGAAAAAGAGGGAACAACAGGGTTTGGCTATGGCGTGGCTATGCCACATGGCAGATGCCAGGCGGTGCAAGAAGCAGGTCTTGTGATTTGTAAACTAAAGCAGCCTGTGGGCTGGAGGGCGATAGATGATGCGCCTGTAACATTTGTGATCGGGATTACTATTCCAGAGGCTCATCATCCAGATGACTATTTAGGTATGATTTCAAGGCTGGCAAGAGCCATGATGAATCAAGACTTTTTAGAAGACATTAAAGCATCGGAAGATGCAGATAGTATCAAGCAGAAAGTGATGGAAGTGATGCAATGAAGCGTAAAATCGTAGCCATATGTAATTGTCCCATTGGTGTAGCCCATACTTATATGGCAGCTGAAGCACTGACTAAGGCAGCTCAGGAAAAAGGGTATCAAATCAAAGTTGAGACACAGGGTGCATTTGGTACAGAGTGTGAATTGACAGATGAGGACATCAGAGAGGCTGAGTTTGTGATTTTGGCACTTGGAACCACACTTTCTTCAGAAAACTACGAGAAATTTAAACATAAACGGATCATCCAAAAACCTATTAATGAAGTGCTCAAAGACCCTCACAAGGTGTTTAAGGAGATGGAAAATACTCAGGTATTACCCAGGCAGAGCAGTGCTAAGCTAAGAGCGGCTCTCCAAAAATATGTACTGGCTCATTTGATGAAAGGGATGTCTTTTATGATTCCACTGGCTGTAGCGGCGGGATTATTAGTATCACTTGCTTCAATAGGAGGGGCAGTACCTGAAGTAGGCTCTTACCGAGAAGTACTTTATAGGACAGGGCTAATTGGGCTAGAACTTATGCTTCCCGTATTAGCAGCAGGTATTGCCTACTCTATAGGAGATAGGCAGGCGTTGGCACCGACCTTAATTGGGGGATATCTGCTGACCCATTATGAATTGTTAGGCACTAATTATAGCGGTGGGATGTTAGGGGCTATTTTGGTTGGATTTATTGGGGGCTATGTCACCCAGACACTAGGGCGTATCAAGGTCTCCTATGAAATGGCACCACTTATGAAGTTTATGGGGATACCCCTTACGACAACTTTGGTGCTGGTCACAAGTATTTATTATGGGATAGCACCTGTGGTGGCTTATATCATGAGTCACTTCAACCAGATGTTAAGTGAATTATCACTTCGCAGTCAGATACTTGTATGTATTGTACTGGGGCTTATGCTGGTGATCGATATGGGTGGACCTATTAATAAGACAGCTTACTTGTTTGCATTAGGGATGGTAAGCGAGGGGCAGAGGCTCTATTTTGGAATTGTAGCCTTGGTGGTGATGCTGCCAGCAGCGGCAGTAGGATTAGCCACTTTGGTAGCCCCAGAGCTCTTTAATAAAACAGAGCGGGAAAACGGTAAATCGGCTTTGGTGTTAGGGCTTATGGGCCTTAGTGAACCGGCGATTATGTACGCAGTAAATGATCCTATTTCGGTAATTGGTGCCCAGATGATTGCGGCAACTATAACCAGTATTTTAGGGTGTATCGCTAAGGTGGAGCGTATGGCACCGGGTGTGAATATATTTGACCCATTGTTTGGGAATGTGAGACCAGCAATGCCGTTTTATAGCATATTGGTCATAGGAATTGTTACAAATTGTATATTAATCATTATATTTAAGAAGATAAGAAGGTGGCAGCATGTATGATTTTAATGTAGTACCAGATCGTGTATCTGAGAAGTGTAGAAAATGGGATATAGACATTATTAGAGCTAAGTTTGGCGATGTCACGCAAGATTTCATTCCAATGTGGATTGCGGATATGGATTTTAGAATCCCAGATGTTATCGAAAGACGTTTTATGGAAGCCATCCAAAGAGGTGTACTTGGCTATACGTATTGCTATGATGCCTTTTATGATGCCGTCATGAATTGGCAAAAAGATATGCATGACGTTGTGGTAGCACGTGAAGAGATTATCTTAACTTATGGTACAGTATCAACGATTCACTATACGATTCAAGCGTTCTGTAATGCAGGCGATGCGATTATTGTGAATACACCTGTATATGACCCGTTTGAAGGGGCAGCCAAAAAACAAGGTGTACGTGTGATTGCTAATACACTAGATGTAGTAGACGGTAGATACCAAATCAACTTTGAGAGACTCGAAGAGCAAATCAAGACAGAAAAGCCAAAGCTAATGTTATTCTGCACACCACATAATCCGTCAGGACGTATTTGGAGCCTAGAAGAAATCAGACGTGTGGCAACGATTTGTAAGACACATGGTGTGTTATTAGTGGCAGATGAAGTTCATGCAGAGCATATTCATTATGGAGAATTTATCTCATTACTTAAACTAGAGGATGAGTTATTACAAAACACGATTTTACTCACATCACCAAACAAAGGGTTTAACTTAGGTGGACTCAAGACATCTTATGGGATTATTCGTAACCCGGAGATTAGAAAAGTCTTTAAGGCAAAATTAGAACAAAACTCAATTACATCACCAAACGTATTTGGAATTATTGGACTGATTGCAGCTTATGATGAGGCGAGAGTATGGCTTGAAGAAGTCACAGCATATATTAGAGGGAATTACGAGCTTGTAGAAAGCTTTATGGCAGAGAAACTCCCACAACTTAAAGTCATGAAGATGGAATCTTCTTATCTTGCATGGGTTGATATGAGTAGCCTTGGAATGGATGCGACAGCCTTCACCAAAGAGCTTGCAGTAGCAACTGGTGTATTAGTAGAAGATGGGTCACACTTTGTAGCTGATGGTAACAACTACATCAGACTTAACTTAGGAACACAGCGCGATAATGTTCAAAAAGCGCTTGTTAGAATAGAAAACTTTATTAACAACATGGAGGGCTAGAAGATGAAACAAAAAGTATTTGGATTCTTACAAAGATTATCTAGAGCATTCCTAGTGCCAATCGTACTCATTTCATTTGCGTCAATGGTACTTGGAGTAGCATCAATTTTCTTATGGCATGATCAACTTAAAGCAATGTTCCCATTCATTAATGCACCGATTGTTCAGTATATCGCACAATTAATGAACACAGTAGCTGGGGTAATGATGAATAACATCTCCCTACTCTTTGCAGTATCACTTGCTTTTGCTATGGCAAAAGAAGAAAAAGAGTTCGCTGCACTTGGTGGACTTGTAGGTTATATCGCATTCCTTATGGGTATGGGTACACTTGTAGCAAATAGTGCTACTGTAGCAGCAATGTTCCCAGAGTCATCACTCAAAATGATTCTTGGTGTTCAAACAATCGATACAGGTATGATTGGTGGTATCATTGTTGGTTTATTAGCAGCACTGATTCACAACAAAACATACAAACTTAAATTACCAATGGCATTATCATTATTCGGTGGAACAAGATTTGTTCCTATCGCTAGTGCATTATTCTTCGTAGCATTAGGTCAAGTATTCCCATTCGTATGGGCAGCAATTTCAGAAGCAATCAATGCAGCAGCTATGGCTGTAGCAAACACAGGCGTATTTGCACCATTCTTATATGGATTTGGTGAGCGTTTACTGATCCCAACAGGGCTACACCACGTATGGAACGCTGTAATCCGTGATACAGCAGTATCAGGAATCTACACATTCCCAACAGGTGAAGTCATCGAAGGTTCAAGACTTGCATTCAACCAATTCTTAGCAGGTAACGTGTTACCAGAAGGAACAACAATCGTTGAGATGGTTAAATTCTTAAGAGGTGGACAAGTTCCAATCACATTATTTGCATTACCAGCAATCGCTTTAGCAATCTTCAAAACAGCAAAACCTGAAAACAGAAATAGTGTTAAACCACTCCTTATGACAGGTGTATTCTCAATCTTAATCGCAGGTATCACAGAGCCTTTAGAGTTCGCATTCATGTTCGTAGCACCACTTTTATACGTAGTATACGCAGTGCTTAACGGTTTAAGCTTCATGATCGCTTACATCTTAGGAAACGGTATGGGTGGTTCAGAGCCAAGTTTAATCGGTCTTGCATTATACGGTGTATTAAGACCAGAATCAAACTACTGGATTGTTCTTGCATTAGGTATTCCATTTGCAGTAGTGACTTACTTCTTATTCAAATGGTGGATTATCAAGTTTGATGTTAAAACACCAGGTAGAGGTGGGGAGTTTGACCAAACAGCAGAAGAGTTAGGTGTTGAAGGTGTAACAGATCCATTAGAAATCAAAGCAGAGCTTATTATTAGAGCATTAGGTGGTAAAGAAAACTTACAAGTAGTTGATTGTTGTATTTCAAGACTACGTGTAACAGTAGCAGATATGAGTAAAGTAGATGAAGCTCAGTTACAACCAACAGGGCCAATGGGTATCGTAAAAGTAGATGATCACAATATCCAAATTATCTATGGAACAACAGTATCTCTTATCAAAAATGCCGTTAACAAAAAATTAAAATAGCAGTATTTAAAGAACGAACCATAAACCTCTAGGGTTTATGGTTCGTTCTTGCTTGTAGACGAGGGAGTTAAAACACATGATTATCCCATAATTAGTCCATTATTCTAAGGTATGTTTAAGTTATGATAGAGCTATCAAATAAAGCATATTCTTAGGAGGAATCATTCATGAAGACAAAACATT
This sequence comes from Cellulosilyticaceae bacterium, assembly GCA_051647765.1. GTDB lineage: Bacteria > Bacillota > Clostridia > Lachnospirales > Cellulosilyticaceae > JBOFEH01. Next base: position 10,298 of record JBOFEH010000061.1, read on the forward strand.
TAGGGTTATTAGGTGCATGTGTTCTTGCAATTGGAAGTTATTCGGTATTTGCAGTAACACCTGTGGAGAAGGCAAATCCGTCTACGTTCAATACCAGTACATCAGATGGGGGTACAATCACTCAGGAAGATCTTTATAGTAGGATGGAAGAGATGTTAGCGGTGCAAGTATCATCAGGCAATCTCACAGAGCAAGAAGCAGATCAAATGTTAGATTACTGCAAATCACGTATGAGCGATAATGTAAGAGGGAATGGCAGACGAAGATGCCATTAAATAGAGTTAATACCAAAAGTCAGTTAGTATCATAAGTATACTAGCTGACTTTTTTATCTTGTAGGAAACTACGACTTCGAAGTATTTCACTACTGCGCGAACCAATACGTACATGGTGGGCACTTTTGTTTTTTTTAGCTGTGTTAGACAATATTGAGGATAATAATATATAAAACACCCCTAGTATGTCGAGGTGTTTCAGTACAAGAAATAACTATTTGCTAAGCTACCTATCTTTTCTTCTTACCTAACCAATAACAGATTATACCTACAACAATTACTATACCAATGAAAAATATTATCAAACTACTTGTGTTATACTCATATGTCCCTATCAGCTCAGTTGGCTCATCTTTACGATATACATAAGTTTCTATGATTTCACCTGTCTCCAATTTTACATCTTCCATTTCCTTAATCCCCTTTTCATCCTAACAATTATCATTTCTTGACTTCAGTATAGCACTATCTGAGCTTTTTTCAATATCCTCAATTTCTTCTAACACAGCCTTATTTTTAAAAGATATGACGGAGTATTCGGTAAGCAGAACTTCCTATTATCAATAGCAAAAGGATCATAAATATGACACTTTGGAGCGTATTGGTAAGAAAACTAAAGTTGAGTTCATTGATGAGCACATTAAGAAGAACTTGCCTATTGAAATAGAGTACTGCCATAGCACTTAAGCCGCCTAAAAGTAATAATGTTTCTTTTAATAAAGTAGATTGGATCATTTTTAAAACCTCACTTTGATTATTTTGATTTGATAATAAGAGTATAGCCAAAAAATTATTATATTTGTAGTGTGAAAAGTAATTTTGGAGGCATGACTTTTGTCACTAAGATTACGGGGCAGTGTGAGGATTGTAGAATATAATGAAATAAGGATTTTAATCAGAGGAAATCAGGTGAGGATATGGGGATTAAACATTCGTTAGTTACGAAAATTACGGGGTTGGTCATTACATTTTTGCTAGTAATCAATGTGAGCGCCAGTTGGTGGATTTATGGACAAATCACTCAGGATGCCAAGATACAGATTGAAAGGCAAATGAAAGCAACCTTATATGGCATAAGTGCCAATATTGATGGAGACCGTTTTGAGGCGTTAGTCACAGGCGATACATCTGATGACCTATACTATGGAGAACTCAATACGTACCTTAACAAATGTCTCAAAAACAATGATTTTAAATACCTTTATACAGTGTGCCAAGGAGCAGATAGCAGTTTTACTTATTGTGTGGATGCGGCAAAGCCTACTGATAGTGATTTTGTAGCATTTGGCAGCCCACTAGATGTAACAAGTGATGTAGGTACAACGGTTGTAGAACGTGCCTTAAAAGAAGGCAGTGCTTTTACAGAGGTACAATACTTTGAGCAGTGGGGTTATCTTATCACAGGGTATGTGACTCTTTATAATAGCAATAATCAGCCGGTAGGATTGTTGGCTATGGACCTTATAGCTAGTGATTATTATAACCGCATCAATCATCTGAGCTATCAAGTATGGATAACATTAGCCATTGCAACACTTGCAACAGGTGCTTTGTTAACATTCGCTTTGGTGCGTACTTTAAAACCTCTTAAAAAGATAGAAAAGAGTATAGAAGAGGTGGCTAAGGGGAATTTGGGGGAAAGGATTGAAGCCCAAAAAAAAGATGAAATTGGTAAGATTTCAAGAGCTATTAACCAAATGGCGGTGCAGCTGAGTGAGCGTATTGGAGTAGTGAGGGGAGGATCTTGGGAGTTGACGGAATCAGCAGAGGCATTAGTGTTACAATCACAAAACGTCAAGGAAGCCTCACGGCTGGTGAGCGTAGAAGCACAAGATATTCGCTTACAATCTGAAGAAGGGCAGGTGGAGCTTAAGAAAACAACAGATAGGATGCAAGATCTTGAAAAAAATATGTTGGCAGTTAGTGAGAAGAGTATCGTTCTCAATCAAGGTGCAACACGTTCTTATGAGTGTGCCTTACAAGGAACGGAAAGTGTTGCGAGAGTAAGTCATGCCATGGGGACAATTGTCCAAACGATGAAAGGCTCAAAAGATGAGGTGAATACACTAAGTAGGCAGATTGTAGAAGCAACAAAGCTTGTAGACCTCATTGCTAAGATTGCTGCTAAAACACGTATATTGGGGCTAAATGCTTCTATTGAGGCAACTAAAGAAGATGGAAAAGGGTTTAAAGTGCTAGCTAAGGAGATTGAGCAGTTAGCGAGAGAAAGTAGCGGTGTGGCAATGCAGACCAAAGTGATTTTAGAAGGCATAAAAGAAGAATCACAAAAGGTGACTAGGGGGATTGAAAAGACTTATGAAGACATGGAGGGAATAGAGGGAGGTGCCATTCAAATGGAGGGGTACTTTAATGAAATTTTAGGCGCTAATCATCATATGAGGGAAGAGTCAGAGTTGGTTAATCAAGCACTAAGCCTCTATAAGGACGAGTCTGAATATGTGGTACGGTCTATCCAAGAAGCACAGGTGTATGCCATCAAACTTTTAGATAACTGTCAAAACATTGTAGCATTTACCCAGGAGCAATTTGCAACCTCTGAGCAGATGTTAGAGTATGCGGTAAGACTTAAAGTCTTATCAGAAACCTTACAAAAAAGTATGGAGATCTTTCAAATCAAATGAGGTGAATCCCATGAGAAATAGTTTAAATTAGGAATATTATAAGAGTATGAATAGGAATAGAATAAGACTATAACACATTATATGGGGGGAACTGTATGGATAAAAGAGGCATAATACGAATTGTGAGTAGTGTGATTTTGGTAGGTTTGGCGGTATTTTTACTTGTGAATGCCTCAAGGTTTAAAACTTATAATTATCAAAATGAGGGGGTTAAGTTTTCAGTAGATTACCCAAGAGGATGGCTGATTGAACGCCAAGACATATGGGCGGCTACTGAGAATCAAGAAGGGAGTCCGTCTAAAGGAATTGCACTCTATATAGATAAACAAAAGACAGGCAAAATACAAGTGGAGGGGACTATAATGCCTTATAACTTGCCTTGGGAGAATTATGAGAAGTCACGTTTTGAGACAACCAATCACCGCAAGGCAGACCTATGGACCCGTGTATCAGCAGGGAGTGTGGAGATGCACCTGATGTTTGAAGAGCCTAAGGAAGGCACCTATTATTATGTAGCCGTAAATATGAGTGAGTCAATGTATGAGAAACACCAGAAAAATATCCAGAGGGTACTAGAGCGTATAGCTTATTAATAGAAATCCTATGTTGGCAAAAAAGAGAGGGTTGGAGGGATGAAATACAAAACTTCTTTAGTCATAAAGACCATAAGTCTTGTCATCATGACACTTATTATTTTTAATACCCTATCCAGTTACATCATTTACAAGAGAGTGAAAAAAGAGGCAGAGACGCAAATTCATGAACAAATCAGAGCGACTTTACATGGAATTGGTGCCAATATTAATGGGGACGCACTCCAAGTGCTAATAGAAACAGGTGATGAGACAGACCCTTATTATCAGGAGCTTCAGAGATATCTAGGGAAATGTTTGGCTAAGGGAGCGTTTAAATATCTGTATACTATCGGACGATTTGAAGATGGGCAGTTCTATTATGTGGTGGATTCACTGGTATCAGATTCGCCTGATTTCTCAGCCTTTAAGACACCATTAGAAATAGAAGAGAGTATAGGAACTCAAGTAGAGACCTATGCATTAGAGACAGGAGAAGGTTTTACATCAATGCAATATTATGAGGAGTGGGGCTATCTTTTGACAGGATATGTAGCCATTTATAATACTAAAGGGGAAGCTGTTGCACTTTTAGGAGTAGATGTGACTGATGCAGATTATGCTCAGAAAACTACAGGATTAAGTAGGAGCATATGGGTCATCTTGCAACTCACATTAGTGGGAACGAGTATGGTGTTAGGCGTTTATTTGGCAAGGGCATTAAGACCATTACGGCAAGTATCAGATAAGGCAAGGCAGATAGCGGGTGGGGATTTGACACTTGTTTTGGAGAATAATAGGAAAGATGAAATAGGTCAAACACTAGGGGCTTTTTCTAAGATGATAAGCGTCATTAAAACTATGATTAGTAAAATTAGTGAATATGCTAAAGGGTTAGGTATGGCAGCGAAACAATTGGTACTTCAGTCTCAGCAGCTAAGAGAAGCGTCAGAGCGTATGAGTGAGCAGGCTTTAGGGATAGGCGAGTATGCCCAAAAGACCCAAAGAAGTTTTGCACAGGTAACACGCAAGGTGGAAGAGATTTCAAAGGGAATAGATGTCATGGCGAACCAAATGATGTACGTAGATGATGCGGCTGGGGAGTCCTATAGGATTGCAAAAGATGGGGAGCGAGTTGTTGGTGTTGTCTTGGAACAGATGAGAAAGAGTTATCATGAAATGCTAAGAACAGGAGATGAAGTGAATAAACTGATGATATATGTGAAACAAGTGGACCGCTTAATTGAACAGATTGGTCGTATAGCTTCCCAGACAAGAACACTGGCTTTTAATGCATCACTAGAAGCAGCCAAGAAAAAGGAATCAGGAAAAGGCTTTGATGTCATTGCAAAAGAAATAGAGAGATTAGCTCAGAGGTCTGCGGTATTTGCTCAAGAAACAGTTGGAATTTTGGAGGGGATGCGGACACAAACAAGCCAAGTCGTAGGTCACGTAGAAACCAACAGTCAGACCATTGCGCAAAACACAGCACAGGCGGAGCAGATGCTTCAAAAGTTCCAAGAGATTGTATCACATAGTTTGGGTATAACAGAGAGGATTCATGAGATGAATACGCTTACCAAAGAGTATGTATTACAAATAAGAGAAACTGGGAAGGGTGTAAAAGGGGTGAGCCTTCTCGCAGAAGGTCTACTAGCGCGTAGTGAGGAAATGATGGCAGTAAGTGAGGAACAATTAGGCGGGGCACAGGAGCTATTAGGCTGTGCAGAGTCATTAAGTGATATTGCTAGTGAACTGGAAGAGTGTGTAGATTATTTTAGGCTCACAAAGGAATAAGAGGCGGTAGAGGTTGACTTTATGAAAGATAGTCTATAGTATGGAGAAGAACTAAAAAATGAAGAGTCTTAAGTCACTAAGATTTAAGATGGAGGGAACAGATGAAAAAGAAATTTACGGATAGTTTCATTTACAAAAATACAGCAAAGACTAACAAAAATTTTATGTACCAAAACCTTAAGCGTGCGAACTGCTATGACGTAGATTTTTCAGGATCTAATTTTAACTTTACAAGTTTAAGAGGAGCCCATATGAAGTCTTGTAATTTCTTTGAGTGTTCATTCAAAGAAGCAGAGTTTGTAGGGACAAATCTTAAGAAGAGCAGATTCAAAAAAGCAAAATTCCAAGATACGTTATTTGAAGGCGTAAACCTTGCAGAAGTAGATTTTAGAGATGCAGAATTCGAGAATACTTATTTTGTAGGGACAGATGTAACAAAAGCCAAAAATCTAGACCTTAAGAACCCAGAGATTCATGTGTTTGAAGAGATGCCACAAATGAAACTTAGCCAAGGTTTAGAGGCAGCTGTATTAGGTGCTATGGAGAATAGTTATGTCAAAGCAGCTAGAGTTTTAGATACAAAAGAGGGCAAAATCAATACACTAAGCCTTACGATTTTACTCGGTCGTTTCAATGAGCAGACTTTAATTGCAGGATTAAAGTTAGTAGGACAGACGTTAGACAAAGACTTCTGTACGCTCAGCTACCTTACTAAATTCATTCAAAAATCACAACAAGATGGTATACTTTAAGACTGTTCTATAATATACTAATATCAGCTAAAAAATCAGGTCATAAGTACATAAGGCTTATGACTGGGCTGGGCAACTGGCAACAGGAATCAGACCTGTGGGACTATATCTCTATCATAGACCCACAGGTTTTTTTGTTTATCTATTTTTTGAAAATGGGGGAGAATGTATGGAAAATAATAATTTTAAGATTGTCAAAAAAGTACTATGGCTTATTTTGTTTGCAAACTTTGCTGTTGCACTGGCAAAGGTAGGCGTGGGGATGCTTATTAAGAGTGGGAGTATGGTTGCAGATGGTTTTCATTCCTTGACAGATGGTTCATCCAATATTGTGGGGCTTATAGGGATAGGGATTGCATCCAAACCGATAGATGAGGACCACCCTTATGGACACAAAAAATTCGAGACGATTACAGGCCTGTTTATTGTAGGGATGCTTATTTTGTTAGGGTTTAAGATTATATCAGGGGCCATAAGCAATTTCATGCATCCGATAGCCCCTGAGGTCACTTTATCAAGTCTTATTGTGATGGTTGTCACACTTGGAATCAATCTTTTTGTGACCACCTATGAAAAACGAAAAGGCATAGAGTGTCATAGTACCATACTAATTTCTGATGCGATGCATACCAAGAGTGATATTTATGTGACGATAGGTGTTTTGACTACATTAGTTGCCATTAAGTTAGGTGCACCTATATGGATTGATTCAGTGGCTTCATTGGTGGTTGCAGGATTTATTTTAAAAGCAGCTTATGAAATTTTTGAGGTGACAAGTGGCATATTAGTGGATAAAGCAGTGGTAGATAACAAAGAGATTGAAGCGATTGCAATGAATCATGAACTGGTCAAAGGTGTTCATAAAATCAGGAATCGTGGTACCACAGATGATTTACATGTTGATATGCATATTTTGGCAGCTTGTGATCTTACTCTAGACCAAACCCATAAGTTATCCCATGATATAGAGGCGATGATTAGGGAGAGTCTTAGCCCAAGTGCTCAGGTGATTATCCATGTAGAGCCTTATGAGACGGAGTGTCATAAGGTAGAATAGAGGTTAAAAAACGGCAAAACAGGTTATCCTAAAGATAAAAAACGGAAAGGGGTTAATCTGACAGATGTTTCAGCCAAACCGTATTATTTTTGAGAAAGATGCTTTGAATTATGAGATTGCTCAAAACATTAGGGAGCAGTTCAAAAACAACCCAAACATTGAATGGATTCATCTCACTTCTAATCGTGTGAAACAGCACATTCCTGGGGAGGATTTATACCATCAGTATCGAGAAGGCAAGAAGACACTAGTGGTAGGTGTCAAAAAAAGCCTGTCTTTCCAGACCTGTAAGCCTTCAGCCCATTATCAATTACCATTAGTCTCAGGCTGTATGGGTCAGTGCCAGTATTGTTATCTCAATACCCAGCTGGGTGATAAACCCTTCATTAAAGTACATGCCAATGTAGAGGCTATTTTGGACAGAGCTCAGCGTTATATTGATGAAAGATTGCCTGAGCCAACGATCTTTGAAGGTGCAGCCACATCAGACCCTATTCCTGTAGAGCCGTATACTCATGCTTTGGAGCAGACTATTATGTTTTTTGGTAAGCATGACTCAGCCAGATTTCGATTCGTAACCAAGTATGATGATGTGGAGACGCTTTTGAAATTAGACCATAGAGGGCATACAGAGATTAGATTTAGTATTAATACGGATCGTGTCATTAGAGAATATGAATTAGGCACAGCATCATGGAATAAGCGTATTGAGGCGAGTATGAAGGTGGCAGCAGCAGGGTACCCCACAGGCTTTTTGATTGCACCTGTCTTTATTTATCCCAATTGGCAGGCAGAGTATAGGGAATTACTTCTAGCACTTAAAGCCAAACTTCCTGAGCGATTAGTCTACCCTATTACTTTTGAAGTCATATCCCATCGGTATACCACACAGGCCAAAAACCGTATTCTTCAAATCTTTCCAGATACCACGTTACCTATGAGTGATGATGCACGTACATTTAAGTTTGGTCAGTTTGGGTATGGTAAATATGTCTATCCAAAAGAAGAATTAGCACAAATCAAGCAGTTCTTCCAAGAAGAAATAGAAAAGATTTTTCAGCACAAAGAAATAAAATACATTATATAAGATATTTTTTGTTGGAAAAATAAGATAAAAACCAAACATTGGTTGACAATAATAGATATTTAGATAAAATAGTATATAACAACTTTATAGAAGGCCATTCATATAATCTAGCGAATAAGGCGCTGGAGTCTCTACAAGTTCACCGTAAATGAGCTTACTATGGATAGGTGCGTATACTCTGAAATTCCAGGTTACCCATACTATCCATGATAGGGTGGGGGCCTTTTTTGTTTTTTAGACAGAATACAAAACAACGGAGGAATGACAGATGCTAGAATTTATCAACAAGTTTTTTAGAATCTCCGAGAGAGGCTCGGATGTGAAGAGAGAGATGATCGGCGGTATGACCACTTTCTTTACAATGGCGTATATTATTTTTGTAAATCCAGCGATTTTATCAGATGCAGGAATGGATAAAGGTGCGGTGATGACCGTAACGATTTTGGCATCTATTATAGGAACACTTATTTTTGCAGTATTAGGGAATGCACCTTTTGTATTAGGGCCTGGTATGGGACTTAATGCATTCTTTACCTATTCATTGGTCATTGGTGAAGGTATTTCGTGGGAACAAGCTCTAGGGGTAGTTTTTATTTCAGGATGTATTTTCTTTATTTTGGCAGTGAGTGGTCTTAGAAAGACGATTGCCAATGCGATACCGAGGGAATTAGGGACAGCTTCAGCAGCAGGGATCGGACTTTTCCTAGCTTTTGTAGGTCTTAAGAATATGGGTATTATTGTAGCGAATCCAGATACACTTGTGGCACTTGGAGAGTTTACACCAACCGTGCTTCTAGGATTATTAGGGATTGCATTGATGGCAGTGTTAGAGATGAAAAAAGTAAAAGGCGGTATGCTGATTAGTATTGCAGTGGTAACGATTATTTCAATGTTCTTAGGTTATGTGGAGCTACCAAGCCAAATCATCTCTATGCCACCAAGCATTGAGCCGATTGCTTTTAAATTAGATATTGTAGGAGCACTTAAGTTTTCTTTAATTGGACCTATTTTCTCATTTATGTTTATTGATATGTTTGACTCACTAGCATTCTTGATGTCATGTTGTAGACAGATGGGACTCGAAGATGAAAAAGGTGAAATCAAAGGACTTGGGCGTATGCTTTATGCAGATGTTAGTGCGACACTTATAGGTGCATTCTTAGGGACAAGTACAGTAACATCACTAGGCGAGTCAGCAGCGGGGATTGCAGCTGGGGCAAGAACAGGATTTGCATCAGTGATTACAGCACTTCTGTTAGCAGCAACATTACTCTTTACACCATTACTTGGGGTAGTACCATCATTTGCAGCATCACCAGCACTTGTTATGGTAGGGGTATTTATGTTTTCAAATATTAGAAATATCGATTTCTCAAATAACAAAATTGCAGTACCAGCATTTATCACAGTCTTATTAATGCCACTCAGTTATAGCATTAGTATTGGATTATGTTTTGGATTTATTACATATATTATCATGCATGTTGTGGCAGGTGAGCATGACAAGGTAAGTAAAACACTTTGGGTAATTGGCGTATTATCCGTTATTAACTTGATATTATCTTAAACTAAAAGGCGGGAATCAAATATGGCACAGATTTTACTACAAAATGGGTTCATCATCACGATGAATGGGGAACGTGAAGTTTACAAAAAAGGTGATGTACTCATTGAAGACGACAAAATTGTAGCAGTAGGTAAAGTAGATGAAGCTTTACTACAAGGGGATATAGAGCGTTATGATGTGGCAGGTAAGATTGTGATGCCAGGATTTGTGAATACACATGTGCATCTCTCTCAGCAACTCGGTAGAGGGATTGCGGATGATGTTGAGCTCCTCACATGGCTTAGAGAACGTATCTGGCCATATGAAAGTAGCTTTGATTATGAAGATTCTCTGATCTCATCAACAGCATGTTGTGTGGAGCTGATTAAGTCAGGGGTAACAACCTTCCTAGAAGCGGGTGGACAATATGTGGAAGCTATGGCAGAAGCAGTAGAAAAGACAGGTATCCGAGCAGCTCTTACAAAGTCTGTTATGGATGAGGGAGAAGGCTTACCACTACCTTGGCAAAAAACAATGGAAGAGGAACTTGTCAAACAAGAAGAGCTCTTCCAGCAGTACAATAATACAGCTGATGGACGTATTAAGATTTGGTTTGGCTTACGTACTATATTTAACTGTTCAGATGAGCTTATTCAGGCAACAAAAGCTATGGCCGATAAGTACAATACAGGGATTCATATGCATATTGCAGAAATTGCCGGGGAAATAGATTATGTAAAGACAAAATATGGGTTTGGTACAGTAGAGCATCTCAACAAATTAGGTGTATTAGGTCCCAACTTATTAGCAGTCCATACAGTATGGCTTAATAATAGAGAACTCGATTTATTTAGACTTAATGATGTCAAAGTATCTCACAACCCAGGGGCGGCTATGAAAGTTGTACTTGGATTTGCATCGATTCCAGAGATGCTTGAAAAAGGTCTGCCTGTATCTATTGGGACAGACGGGGCGCCATCAAACAACCGTATGGATATGATGAGAGATATGTATCTTACAGCTATGATTCATAAAGGACGTACATTAAGAGCAACTTGTGTACCAGCAGAAGAAATCTTAGAGATGGCAACAATTAATGGGGCCAAATGTGCTTTGTTAGACCATGAAGTAGGAAGCCTTGAAGCTGGCAAAAAAGCAGACCTTATTGTAATTAGTAGTGATGATATCCATAGTCAACCAATGCACAACCCAATTGGAAATATTGTGTATGCTATGAGTAGCCAAAACATTGAATCCACTATGTGTAACGGGAAATGGCTTATGAAAGAAAGAGAAGTGCTTGTTGTAGACGAAGCCAAAGTGCTTGCTGATGTGAAGCGCCAAGCGGCCAAGATTAAAGAGAAAGCAGGCATTCATATCCCTATTACAAGTAAGTTTAAATTAATAGAAGACTAGCCAAAAAGGGATGCCAAAATAGTGGCATCC
>JBOFEH010000062.1:0-109131 GCA_051647765.1 Cellulosilyticaceae bacterium
GCAATAGATATGATTTCATTGGCAAGAGCAACTGTTAAAAACCTAATAGAAGGAGAAGTCGTACAAGGAGGAAGCACAATTACACAGCAATTAGCCAAAAACCTTTTTTTAAGTAGCGATCAAACCTTAATGCGTAAGCTACAGGAGCTTTTCTTTGCCTATGAATTAGAAACGCAGCTGACGAAAGATGAAATATTGGAACTTTATGTCAATGTGATTTATTATGGAGATGGGTATACGGGAATTCAGGCAGCAGTAGAAGGGTATTTTGGTAAATCACCAGAAGATTTATCTTATGAAGAAGCCACAATGTTGGCAGGATTACCACAAGCACCAAGTCGCTATGCACTGAGCCAACACTACGAAAGAGCACTTAAAAGACAGGCTCAGGTCGTTGCGGCACTTGATAGTTTTTATCGCTAAAAGGTGAATAGCATCCAACAAATTCCCTCAAAATAATGGGAAACACAAAAGAGGAGTAACTTATGAACAAAATATTAATTATAGAGGATACCAAGACTATACGTGAAGAACTTAAAATTTTCTTAAGTAGCTATGGCTATGAGGTGGAAGCGCCAGAGACTTTTGAGGATATTATTTCCCAAGCAATACAAACAGATGCCCAGCTCATTTTGCTAGATATTAATTTGCCTATGTATGATGGGTATGCCATATGCAGAGAAGTGCGCAAGACATCACAGATTCCTATTATTGTCGTAACCAGTAGAAATAGTGATATGGATGAACTGATGAGTATGAATTTTGGAGCAGATGATTTTATCACCAAACCGTATCATACCCAAATCTTACTAGCCCGTATTGCTTCTGTCCTAAAGAGGACTTATGGCGAAAAAAGCCAAGCTCATAGCATCAGTTACAAGGGGCTAAGTCTTAATCTTGCAAATGGAACGGTAAGTTATGGAGACAAAAGCCTAGAGCTTACTAAGAATGAATATAAAATTTTGGGATGCCTTCTCAAAAATAAAGGAGAGATTGTATCCCGTGAGGTACTTATGGAAGTATTATGGAAATCAGAAGTTTTTATAGATGATAATACATTGTCTGTCAATGTCAATCGTTTGCGGAAGAAGTTAGAGGAGATTGGGGTTGAAGAAAGTATTGAGACAAGACGTGGTATGGGGTATATGTTGCCATGAACGGAAAAGTCTATTTAAAAGAGCGGCTAGGGATTATTTTGACGAACCTTTTTGGAGTCCTGCTACTAGGCAGCCTAATGGTTTATTTAAAGCTAAACATTGTCTGGATCATAGGCACAGCGAGTGTCTGGATTTTGCCATTAGGAAGTTATATGTTGCTGGAGTACATCAAATACAATCATTACTATAAGGAATTGCAAGATACTGCGGATAGCATTAGACCAAGGTATCTATTAGCGGCGGTTATGTCTGAGCCAGAATTTGAGGAAGGGCGGACTTTTTATGAGGTATTAAAGGCAATGAGCCGTGAAATGCACGAAAAAGTAAAGGACTATGAAGTACAACAAAAAGAGTATAAAGAGTATATTGAGAGCTGGATTCATGAAATTAAAACGCCTATAGCATCTGCGCAGCTTATTATTGAAAATAACCCTAATCATACCACCTACAAATTGGAGGATGAGATTAGGCGTATTGAAGGTTTTGTAGAGCAAGCATTGTATTATGCAAGAAGCAATGAAGTTAGTCAAGATTATTTGGTAAAATCCATGGTGCTACGGGAGTGTGTGATGGAAGTGGTCAAAGCAAATGCGAGAGATTTGATTCAAAATCACATCGCCTTAGAGGTGGGAAGCTTAGATCAGGTAGTCCAGAGTGATAGTAAATGGGTAGCCTTTATATTAGGGCAGCTCATTACAAATAGTATTAAATATGCCAAAGATAGCGAGAGACAATTAAGAATAGACGCGGTGCCGCTTAAAAACAAAGTAGTTTTAAGTATAGAGGATAACGGCATTGGAATTGATGCAAAAGATATACGACGTGTATGGGAAAAAGGCTTCACCGGTCAAAATGGTAGGAAGCATACTAAGTCTACAGGGCTGGGGCTCTATTTGTGCAAAAAACTGTGTGACAGGTTAGGTATCGGGATAAATATCACATCCCAAGTAGGAGAGGGAACAACTGTCCAGCTTGTTTTTCCAGTAGGGTCGATGACAAAGATGGATGACTAATAGAAGAAAAGAGGAAGAAATGAAACAGTTATTAGAAGTAAACAATATAGAAAAATATTATGGGAACAAAGGGAATGTCACTAAGGCAATACATGGGATTTCTTTTGATGTGCAACAGGGTGAATTTGTAGGAATTATGGGACCGTCAGGAAGTGGGAAAACAACACTGCTTCACTGCATTGCAACAATTGATCAGGTGACTACAGGCCAAATTAAGATTAATGGAGAAGATATCACCAGGTTAGGACGTAAGCAGTTAGAAGTCTTTAGGAGAGATGCACTAGGATTCATATTCCAAGATTTTAATTTGTTAGATACGTTGACGGCTTATGAAAATATTGCATTAGCACTAACAATCCAAGGCGTAGAGACAAAGTCTGTTGATGCTAGAGTTCAAGAGGTGGCTAGACTATTGGGGGTTCAGGATATTCTAGAGAAGTATCCCTATCAGCTATCCGGTGGGCAGAAACAGCGTGTTGCTTCTGCAAGAGCCATTATAACTAAGCCGTCCATGGTGCTAGCAGATGAGCCAACGGGTGCATTGGACTCTAAGTCGGCGCGTATGCTACTGGAGACTTTTGAAACCCTTAATAGAGACATGGAAGCCACTATTTTGATGGTAACTCATGATGCCTACACGGCCAGCTATGCACAGCGTATTTTATTTATTAAGGATGGCAAAGTCTTTAATGAGTTGATACGGGGGACAGATACCCGTAAGCAATTTTTTAACCGTATTATGGACGTGGTGACGCTTCTTGGAGGAGATATGGATGATGTATTTTAAATTAGCTTGTAAAAATCTAAGAAGAAGTTTGAAGGATTATAGTATCTACTTTTTAACTTTAACGTTTGCAGTATGTATTTTTTATGGATTTAATAGTTTGGCGGGGCAAAAAGTTGTATTTCAAATGAATCAAGAGCAACTCAGTTATCTGGACTTATTAGAACAAGTAATGGCGATTGTCTCAGTGTTTGTCGCGGTCATATTAGGTTGTCTTATTATGTACGGCAATCATTTTTTGGTCAAAAAGCGTAAAAAAGAATTGGGCGTCTATATGACATTAGGGATGTCCAAAAATAAAATCTCTCAAATTTTGTTTTTGGAAACCCTCCTCATAGGTATATTGGCCTTAGGGGTTGGGCTTATACTAGGTGTAATTGGCTCACAAGTGCTATCCTTATTAGTAGCAAGACTTTTTGTGATGGATATGAGTCAATATACGTTTGTATTTTCCATAGCCGCAATGGTCAAAACCATTTTTTACTTTACAGCGATCTTTGTCATTGTGATGTTATTTAATACAGTGGTCATCTCCAAATATCAGCTTATTGACTTCATACAGGCTTCACGTAAAAATGAAACATGGGTTATCAAACAACCGTGGGTTCATCCAGTGATTACGGGGCTTGGCGTGCTCTTGATAGTGGGGGCATATGGTTTTATCAATAAGGTGGGGCTTGATCCAGCAGAAAATCAGTTTTGGTGGGCACTTGTGATGGGGATTATGGGAACATATACTTTTTTCTTTGGTATAACAGGAACACTAATGAACTGGGTCAAACAAAGGCCCAAAGTATATTTTAAAGGGCTTAATATTTTTGTGATGAGGCAATTGCATAGACATATCCATACCAATATTTTATCAATGACAGTGATTTGTCTGATGCTGTTTGTAACGATTACGGGGCTATCTACAGGATTAGGTATTAAGACAACTCTTGAGAAAAGCTTGTTAGAGACAACCCCATTTGATGCTAGTGCACGGATGTATCTTGATGAGGATACACAAGGGTATACTGTTCTTAGGGCAATGGAAGAAGCAGGGTTTACGCTAGAATTAGGTGAGCAATATGTGAGCTATAATGAGTATGCAAATGACATCAAACTTGGAGAAATGTTAGGGGATACCAGTGGAACGTGGGATAAAATAGGTGTATATGGAGTAGCTTTGTCCGAATACAATCAAAATAAATTATTAAAAGGAGAATTACCAGCGGTACTAGCAGAGGGGGAGGTGATCATCACATCTAATCATGAAAAGATTATTCCTACTTTAGAGAACTATTTAGAAGAAAAAGAAGAAATCACGTGGCATGGAGAAGCTTATCGTGTCCAAAACCAACGTATTGTTGAAGAGGCATTGAGTTCGTCAGGATTTAACGATAATTTCATAACAGTCATTCTGTCAGACGAGGTATTAGAGGGGCAAATGCCAAAGGCTAATATTCTCAATATCAATTATGATGAGATGAATAAGAGCCAATCTGAATCACGATTAAAAGGAATTTTTGAAGCTTTCAAGGTAGGTACTTATGGTGATAAGGTACTAAGCTATCAAGAGTATGGGTTTGTGAGTGGAGACACCAAGAGCCAGATCTATAAAGATTTCCAAGGGATGAGTATAACAGCGCTTTTTGTTGGTATTTATATCAGTATTGTTTTTCTTATTTCTAGTGCAGCAGTGCTAGCACTGCAACAACTTTCGGAAGCTAGTGATAGTTTGGAGCGATACGAAGCACTCCAAAAAATAGGAGCGACTCAGGCAATGATGAAAAAGAGTATATTGACCCATGTCATGGTCTATTTTGGAATGCCGCTTAGTATGGCAATACTGCATAGTGTCGTAGGTATTGGTGTGGTCAATGATTTTCTTAAGATGTTTAGTAAACCTTATATAGGAAGTAGTACTTTCGTAATTGTGCTAGGTATTGTCAGTGTGTACGGCGGCTATTTCTACACAACGTATGTTGGATATAAAAATATGATTATGAATAAGCGGTAAATTTTACAGAGAGATTACAGTTTGTATACAAGTTCTAAATCAATGTATAGCATAAGCTAGGGGATGAATATATTGCATTAGAGAATAAACATAGGGGGCGTTTTGAAATGAAGATTAAAAATTGGTTAGCAAGTATCTTAGTGGTAGCAATGCTACCTGGAAGTGTTTGGGTATGGGCAAAAGAGCAGCAACCGATGAAGCAAACCCATGTAATGAATGCACCAGTCATGAAGCTTGATGCTAATAGAGGGAAACAGGTGTTTTATGAGGACTTAGATGGGGATTATAAAAAAGAAAAGATTGTCTTCATGACAACATATAGTCCTACAGATGATGCTGTAAAATGCACCTTAAAAATAAATGATAAACCTATGAAATTAAAAGATGAGTGGATGGGATGGGGGCCTATAGCACATATTATAGATTTGGATACAAGGGATGCTATAAAAGAGATTGCCATAGGTGGAGATATGTGTAGCAGTGACTATGTGACGTACTTCTATACTTATACCAAAGGAAAAGTAGCATCTATAGGAACGACACAAGGGGTATTTGAACAGATCCAATTAGATAAAACTTATCAAATCACACTGCCTGGAGATGGCACATTACAAACCTATACAAGGGGAGAAGTGCTCCAAACTTGGTATAGGGATGAGATGTATCAATTGGATTCAAAACATCAGTTGGTGATGAAACCTAAGCAGTGGTATAGGATGAATACAAAAGTCACCCTATTATGTGACCTAAAAGTTTATGAAAAGCCACGAGTCAATAGCGTGCTAACCAATACCTTTAAAGTGGGGGAAAGTGCTATGCTCACACTAACAGATGATAAGGCATGGTGTCTTATAGAGGATGAAGATGGGAATAAAGGATGGTTTAAGGTGGATGATTGGGACAATATCGGTGGTACGGGTAAAAGCTCAGGAGAAGTGTTTGATGGACTCTTTTTTGCAGATTAGAGATATTAAAGGTTGTCAGAGACTAGGGGCTATGCTATAATAAGAAAATCGTGTAAACGCATAACGTATTCCATAAGGGAGTAGTCGGCATAGTAACTATGTGGTTAAGTCAACATCATGAATTTTATTCTGGTTTAACCTTAAATGGCGAGACTTATACATCAATCAAGGTGTATAAGTCTCGCTTTTTTTCTGCTCTCAAAGGGGTATGTTATGATAAACCAAACCAACTAAGGAGAGAAAAGATGATTTATGTAGCGTATATTTTATTAGCAATACTTGTAGTAGGATTATCTATCAGATTGTCCTATTATGTAGACTTAATTGATAAGACGACAGACTTATCAGGGGCATTTATTGGAGGGGTAATGCTAGCAGCCGTGACCAGTTTGCCAGAACTTTTTACGAGTTTGTCAGCAACCGCTTTTTTAGGCAAACCAGAGCTTGTATTAGGCAATATATTAGGGAGTAACTTATTTAATATTACTGTATTGGCAGTGATTATTCTTGTGATGAGCCAAGGGTTCCATAAAGCATATATTGCTAAAAGTCACGGGATAGTGGCTAAATGGCTGATTGTGATTTATGCATTACTTACAGCGCCAGTAATCTTTGGGAAAGATATCAATATTGTGGGAGTGAGTGTGGTATCTGTTGCTATTATGCTTATCTATGTAGGGTGTATCAAAAAGATGGCAGGTGATACAAGTGAGCAAGAAGATGATGAAGATGAAGTACATACGAATCTTACAACAAAACAACTATTCATTAGATTTGGGATTTTAAGTATATTATTAGTTGCTGCAAGTATAGGGATTACATTTGTGACAGACCGTATTGCTGTAGAACTTAATTTAGGAATGACCCTTGCAGGTGCATTGTTCTTAGGGATAGCAACATCACTGCCAGAGGTGACATCTTCTATTTCTCTTGCCAAAATGGGCAATTTTAATGCAACAATGGGTAATATATTAGGAAGTAACTTATTTAATCTATTTATCTTAGTACTGGCAGATGTACTCTATAGAGCGGGTTCAGTTTATACATCAGATATACAATCTTGTAATTTGGTATTCTTTGGTATGATTAGTACAGTTATGATTACAATGATTGTTACTTTAAAAAATAAACAAAAACAAATAAATGATAAACTTAAAAAAACTTTTTATATAGGTGGAAGCATCATCGCTATACTTGGATATATATTCTTTTTAACCTTATCAAATTAGTAAAACACTCTTCAATTTTTGTATTGAAGAGTGTTTTTTGCATCTAAAAATGGTAAGAGGTAAGATGTTTACGATAATTCGACAAAAAAAGACAAAACAAATATAGTATTTTTAAACTAAATGCAGTATAATAATAGACAAACATAAAAAAATATGTAGAATATAATTATAGATTAAAGTATATAATTTAAAGGTGAAAAATGTTAGAAACATGGATAGTGGTATTACTTATAAGTTATAAAAAAGGAAATGATATAAGTTGTGTTTGGAAAGAAAAGTCATTTTACCCAATTATTTTGTGTGAGCTATTGTATTGGATCTTGCAATTAGGTGTTTTTAATAATGACTATAATGCCGTCGCTTACGGGGGCGTATTGAAAACAGTTTATTTATGCACAACGCTATTTATTGTTTTTAGGTTTGAGCTGTATCGATACGCTATCATAGGAGCAATCTGTGTGATACTAGGAGGATGGTGTAACGATTTGGCTATAGCAGCTAATGGGGGGTATATGCCAGTATTCCCAACATTATCATTGATGACAGGATATGTGAAAATTGAAGCATTTGGTGTTGCAGATCAACTCCATGTACTAGGTAATAATATGACACAAATGAAAGTGCTAACAGACATATTTGATATAGGATATAGTGTTTTGAGTGTAGGGGATATATTGATTAGGGTATTGCCGTTTGTCGTAGTTTATCAGGGAATCAAAAAAGCAACAGATGAAAGAAATAAAATGATGACTACCCCATGCGAAGGAGAATGATTGATATGTTAAAGTTGTCACTAAGTGAATTGTTACTAAGAGCTATTCCAGAGGGGGTTACTTTTTTATTAGGAGTTCATGTCTATACGAATACACCAGTACCCTCAAAGAATCTTGTAAGATTCAGTGCCTTTATAGGTGTGCTTATTTATATGATAAGAATGTTACCTATTAGCTATGGGATTCATACGATATTGGGAATATTATTAGTTGTTGTAATTGTTAATAAGATTTATTGTATGGATGTAGTGAAAGCAATAAAAGGGACGATTATAACTGTAGTCATTCAGTTCGTTTCTGAAGTAGTGAATATGTTTTTTATCCAAAATATATTACAAAAAGATTTAGAGCAAGTTTTCTTAAGTCCAGCATCCAAAATTATTTATGGATTACCTTCTTTGGTTGTGGCAGCGATAATTATGTTTCTATACTATATAAAATGTGGTAAAGGAAGAGTGAAAAAATGAATTTAAATCAGTGGACTAACCACATAGCCCAAGTCATAGGTAATCAATTAGAGTATTCAGAAGACCAAGAAGAAGTATTAGCATATGGACTTCTGATGTTATTACATACATTGACGTCTATTGTTGTCGTTGGAATAGTAGGGTTTTGTTTTGGCGTTACAATAGAATCGCTTATGATATCATTTGCAATAGCTATTTTGAGAAAAGCTTCAGGTGGTGTCCATGCAACATCAGCTTTTAGATGTATGTTGCTAGGGACGATTGTAAGTGTAGGAGGCGCTATTTTATGTATAAGTAATCAATTGGAGCAGGGGCAGCGAATAGGTGTGGCTATTGTTCTATTTATCGTTTGTTACTATATTGTGTATAAAGAAGCGCCTAAAGATAGCAAAACAAAACCTATTAAAAATGTAAGTAAAAAAGCAAGATTAAGAAAACGATCTATCAGCATACTTATCTTATACAGTGTAGGGTGGATGCTATTTTGTGTCATTGGCAGTATACTCTCTAAACAACGATGGACTGTTTATGGAGAATGTATTGTATTTGGGATGCTATGGCAAACATTCACACTTACAAAATGGGGAGATAAGTTGATTAACTACATAGATCGATTCTTTATCAATATATCAAAAAGATTAAGTGGAGGAAATTAAAATGAAAAAAATGAATCACAAAATGTTAATGGTTGTTGCAACAGTAGCAACAGTATTTGCATCAATGGTAGCATCTTCAGCATGTGCATGGATGATGTATCAACCAGAAGAACCAAAAAGCTTAAGAGAAGAATAGTAACAAAGGGGATAAAGATTGACTTAGGTCGATCTTTATTTCGGTTAAGGGAGAATTGGTAGATGACAAAAAAAGAGATTAAAAATGAACAAATAGATCAGAGGCTATCTGTGGTTAAATTAGCATGTCTTTTGTTTCCGGGGGCAATATGTTTTACACAAATTCCAGGGTTAAATCAAATAGGTCCAACACTCTTTCCTTATTCGATATTGGTCATATGTGCCTTAGCCATTATTTATTATGGATGGGCTTTTGTAACCAAAAAGAAAATAGATAGTCGCTATAGAAAAAGGGTTTCACAGTGGGAAAATATCGTCATAGGAATGTTGATTTTTGGGATGATTTGGATTTCAGGGGGAATAGATAGCCCTTATAAGTTTATGTTTTTATTTATTGTTATTACGGGGACAATTCAATTAGGGCATAAACAAGGTGTTTATATAGGGGTAGGATGTTCTGCAGCCATACTTGGCATGGATTTAATTATGGTAAGAGGTGTAGAAGTTAATACTTATTTTGAAAATGATTTGATATTATCAGGGGCATTTCTTCTTACGGCGTGGATATTAGGGAGTTATGTAGAAGCAGAAAGAGCACATATCTGTGAACTTGAAGATATGGTCAATTACGATGGACTTACTAAAGCCTATAATCACAGGTATTTTTATGAGAGATTAAAAAAAGGGATTAGAGCTGCTAAAATGACAGAGCAAGAAGTAGCTGTACTTTTTATAGATATAGATTATTTTAAACACTATAATGACATCAATGGTCATTTAGAAGGGGATAAAGTCTTAGTACAAGTTGCGGATTTATTGAAAGAAGTTGTAGGCGAAAGTGGGATTGTTGCAAGATATGGTGGAGAAGAGTTTGCTGTTTTATTACCCAATATAGGGCATCAAAAAGGCAGTGAGATAGCAGAGGCTATAAGAATAGGTGTAGAACAAACCTGTTTTAATGGGGAAGAAAATCAACCTATGGGCACATTAACAGTATCCATAGGAATTGCAAATTATCCAGATAAGGCGCAAAATGATATGGATCTCATCAAATGTGCAGATGATGCACTCTATCGTGCTAAGTTTTTTGATAAAAATAGAGTAGAAACATACAGTTCTATTTTGGATGAGTTAGAAAAAAATATTGATAAAAAAGATTTAGAGTTATTAGGGTCTATTAAAACATTGGTAAACATGATTAATATTAAAGACCGCTATACCTATGGACACATAGAACGGGTGGTGCTTTATAGTAGACTACTAGCAGACTATATGGAATTAGATGAAAAAGACACGAGAACTTTAGTGTGTGGTGCGTATATGCACGATGTTGGCAAAATAGATATAGATAAGGATATTTTAATTAAAAAAATGCCACTTACTCAAAACGAATGGGGTCAACTTAAAGAGCATCCAAGTAAAGGGGAAGAAATCATCCAGTATGTGAGCTGCTTGCAAACAGCAAGGCCATTGGTGAGACACCATCATGAGCGCTATGATGGAACAGGATATCCGGATAGACTTAAAGGGGAAGAAATTCCATTTCTTGCAAGGATGTTGACGGTGGTAGATAGTTACGATGCCATGACATCTAATCGACTCTATAATAAAAGTAAGACGATGCAAGAAGCAATAGAAGAGATTGAGCGTTGTAAGGGAACACAGTTTGACCCTCAAATAGCAGAATTATTTATAAAAATGCTTAAAGAAAGGCAAGATAAGGGAAAAGAGATAGAATAATAGGTAGAGTCAAAGAGGGTATGAATGATGAAAGTGATGAGTTTTAATTTAAGGGCAGATAGTTTGTTTGACTTAAAGAACAGATGGCATACGAGATCAGCCATGGCATATAAGCTATTGCAATCTGAGCGGTATGACATTATAGGGTTACAAGAAGTGACGCCTATAATGTATCAGGATTTAAGTGAGCATATCAAAGGATATGATATGGTGGGGCAAGGCCGTACTAAGAGATATTTTTCCGAGAGAAATAATATACTAGTGAAGAATGAACATAGCATATTGGAGGAAGAAACCTTTTGGCTTTCTAAAACACCCGAAAAAGTAGGGAGTACCATTTGGTATTCGTTATTCCCTAGAATTTGCACCACAGTTGTTGTGAGACTTGCAAACGGACTTAAAGTAAGGGTTTATAATACACACTTAGACTGTATTTTACCTCAAGCAAGAGAGTATGGCATCAAAACAATTATACGGGCAGTAGAGCGACATCATGAGAAGGAGAAGCTTCCAAGTATTTTGATGGGGGATTTTAATGCTACACCTAGCAGTAAGTTGATGAGAGAGTTTACTAAAGGGACTTATAGTAATACCCGTTTTGTGGCCGTACAAGATACTCAAAAAGAACTTTATGGACAGACAACAATGAGTCATTTTAAGGGTAAGGAAAAAGGCCTTCATATCGAT
Organism: Cellulosilyticaceae bacterium; assembly: GCA_051647765.1. Taxonomy (GTDB): domain Bacteria; phylum Bacillota; class Clostridia; order Lachnospirales; family Cellulosilyticaceae; genus JBOFEH01. The sequence goes on from JBOFEH010000062.1 coordinate 11,609, forward strand.
TATATTTTTGTGACAGAAGAGTTTGAGATAGATTCGGTAGAAATTAGTCGCTACAATGAAAAGGGCAAATACCCATCAGATCATTATCCCCTAATGGCAGAACTTAGGTTAAAATAAATCAAAACGCACTAGAGTTAAACTTCTAGTGCGTTTTTTGTTTCTTGATAATAAAGAATACTAATGACTTTACCACTCACACTGACTGCGATAAGGGACCAAAAAATTTGGCGAAAAGGCAGATAAGATAGAGAAAGTAGAAGGACTGTAAGGTCTGTAATAAGGTATACCCAGTTAACTTTAAGTGGTGTGAGTTTGGAAACCACAAGGGCAATCACATCATCACCACCAGATGCGCCACCAGCTTTTACGACCAGACCAACACCAACACCTACAAATAGTCCCGCAAGTATGCTGGCAAGGAACATATTATTTGATAAGTCGGGAATCATAAAGCCAATTCGTTCAAAAATACCATAGGTCATAGAAAACGAGGTGGTTGAGAGTAGGGAAAAGAATAAAAAGCGTTTGCCAAAGAATTTTGAACCCAATAAGAATAGGGAAAAATCTAATATAAGATTTGTAATAGAAGGGGATACATTGAATAAGTTTTTAACAAGTAAAAGCATACCTAATACCCCACCTTCAGTAATATCATGTTGGTAGTTCAAGTTATAGGTGCCAAAAGAAAGTATCGTCGCACCTAAGATAATCATCATTACACTTTTGAGTGTTTGTTTTTGCATAGGGTCTCACTCCTTTAGGTTTATTGTAAACTATGGTATAATACCATAGTCAAATGTTTTCTGTAGGGATGCAAGAAAAAGGAAAGTGGAGCATATGAAACAATATTATAAAATAGGTGAGATATCAAAGATTTATGGAATAGGAAAAGATTCATTGATGTATTATGAGGAAATAGGGATTTTGAGCCCTATGCGTGATCAAAATGGGTATCGTCTCTACCATATTAGTGATATTTGGCGACTAAATCTGATTAAAGAACTACGGACCTTAGATTTTCCAATGAAAAAAATTAAGGCTTATTTGGATGAGAGAACAGTAGAAACCACCAAAGCGGTGTTTCATGAAGAATTAGTGCTGATAGAAGATAAGATACAAGAACTTAATAGACACAAAAAGAATATTTGTGAGCGGCTTGAAATGATACAGGCTGTTCTTGTAAGGGATCAGTTTGAAACAATTCAAAGGGTTTCATTACCTAAACGTAAGGCACTTATTTTAAATGCCAATATTACGAGGGATGAAGATGTAGACTTTCTCATCCAAAAGCTTCAAAAAGAGTATGAGGATCGGTTTTATATATTAGGGAATCACAATATTGGGGCGGTTTTTAATTTAGATAAACTAGCGCAAAACATCTATACAGAATTTCAATCAGTGTTTTGTTTGCTAGAAGAAGAGGAAACAGTTTTTAATTTTACTTTGCCAGAAGGAGATTATGTGTCAAGTTCCTATAGAGGGAAGTACAAAAAAAATAGAGAGATTATCCCTAGGATGTTTGGGTATATTCAAGAGAATAATATGCAAATGATAGGAAACCCTATAGAGATTTATAAAATTGATATTCATGAAACAGGAAATGAAGAGGAGTTTGTGACAGAAATTCAAATTCCGGTACAAAGACTCTAAGTATAAAAAAACTGTTTTGACACACAATAAGTAGACAAAACCTTTCCAAGGAGATGATAAAATGTCTACCATAAAAGACGAAGGAAAATCCTTAATACATGATATCACAGATATGGCAAAGCTTACTGTAGATGAAGTGAAGCAAGAGTTCAAACAAGAGCTTACTAAGCAAAAAATCAAAAATAAGATGGATGATTTACATTGTACGTATGAAAATGTCAAACATGATGTTAAAGAAACAATTATTAATAAATTAGATTCCCTCTAAGCACATTAGAGGGAGTTTTACATTACAAAGAGGTGAAGAGAAATGCCATTTAAACAGCAAATTGAAGCGTATAAACCAAGTAATGAACAAGAAGCAAACGATCAGAGGATTATTTTAGAATACATCAAAAACTTCCCAGAAACAATTTTGACCAGGGAAAACGAAATAGCACACTTAACAAGCTCAGGATTTATTATAAATCCTACAAGGGATAAGGTGCTTATGATTCATCATAATATTTATCAAACGTGGGCATGGACAGGCGGTCATACTGATGGGGATAGAGATTTGTTAGCGGTAGCCATCAAAGAAGCGAAGGAGGAGACAGGTCTTAAAAAAGTGAGCCCCCTAACAGGGGAGATTGATGCGATTGACATATTGCCTGTATGGGGACATATTAAGAAAGATAAGTATGTTTCAGTCCATCTTCATCTTAATGTAGCGTATGTTTTGATAGCAGAAGAGGGACAAGAACTCCGTATTAATGAGGCAGAAAATAGTGGTGTAAAATGGTTACCTATAGAGGAGCTAGGGAAATATTGTAATGAACCTCAAATTATAGAGATTTACAAGAAACTCATCAAGAAGTCGAAAAAGGTTAATTCGACAAAATTATAAAAAATAGTATAATTATTGACACAAATCTACGCTTTTACTATACTGACAGTGATAACAGTGTATGAGGTCGAGGGGGCAGGTGTGTTGGGAACAAGATATGATGCATTAGATTTAGAGCGAATACTAGATAGTTGCCCAGGATTAGCATGGATAAAAGATCGTAACAATCAATTAGCTTATGTTAATAAGGCGTATAGAGATACTTTTAATAAATCTTGGGATGAAATCATTGGAAAGCAAGAAGAACAAATATGTGGGGGGGCTATTTCAAGAGGATACATAGAAATTGAAGGGAATATACATTATTTTGAGGTGAATGAACGTCCTATATATGAAGAGGGGCAGGTTGTGGGGCATATGGGAGTTGCCCATGATATGACACTAGAACATAAATTACAGCATCAGGTGGATATGTTTTTGGTAGAACAATTAGCCACTATACAGCCGCATATTGAAAAAAATGATTTAGTTGATTTAGCAAATGCACTAGAAGTATGGGAGTATTATTTGTTTTCTTCAGCACCTTCTATTGGCAAAGCGATTTTTTTGTATAGTGAGCAAGCCCAAGTAGTAGAAATAGGTGTCAAACAAGGGAAATGTAAGGTGTGGAAAGAAAACGAAGAGGAACAGGTGGCTAGAGCTTATGTGAAAGAGCAACTTCAAATGAAGCAGCTAGAGGGCAAGGTTATTAAAGTGAAGGATCTCCCAGAAAGTGCTTATAAAGAGGTGCTCACAAAAACAGGCATCAAATATGTACTAGACTCTGTACTGTTGTTTGGAGACGAAATCGTAGGGGTTATTTCTATGCATTTTAATTCTAAAGAAGAGATTGTTGCCGATGTGAATGTAGGTTATTTGACTGAACTAAGTAGAACCTTAGCCATTTTGATTAAGAACATGCTTATTTCAAAGCAAGTCACAACACAAATGAAAAAGGGACAATCTGCTCGATTGGAGATTCAATCTTTTTTTGAATTGACGACAGATTACATAGCAATAGTAGATGAAAAGAGTATGTCCATTCAGAGATTAAGTAAAAAATGGCTGCATCAGGGTGATGAGAATTTGTCACTTGAAGAAGCTTATAAGAGAGCCAAACAAGAAGGTGGTAAGAGCACTGTGACTAGGGAGTATAAGGATGAAGCGCATCAAGTCAAAGTAGTGGTTTGGCACGTGCGATATATTAAACAAGAGGCTTACTTCTTAGTGTGGGGGCAAGATATTACCAATAGACGGTTATTTGAAAAGAAAAAAGAAGCTGTTGAAAGACAAATTGCTAAGGAAAAGATTACAAGAGAGCTATTAGCATATATGTCTTATGAGTTTGAAGACCCTATAACCAAGATTGAGCAATTGACTGAGCAATTAGAACAGGTTGATTTGAAAACAGAAAATGCCTACGTGGGTATGATTAAAGGCAATACATATAGGCTTAAGAGGCTGATTAATAACTTATTAGCAAGTAGTGAAGAGCGGTATGAGGGAAATGTGTTAAAGAGAGAGCTTTGTGACTTGGTTCAGGTGATTAGAACTGTTGTTGAGAGCATGGCTTCTTATGTACAAGATAGTGGCAAGTCGATAGAAGTGGTGACAGATGAAGGGGTAATACTCTGTGCTGTGGATGTGGAAAAAATAGAACATATTATGATGAACTTGATATCCAATGCTTTTAAGTATACAGATGTGAAAGGGCATATTGTCATTTCCGTAAACTGTAGTTTGGAATGGATAGAAATTCATGTAATAGATGATGGAGAAGGAATTAAAGCGGATAGGTTAGATCGGATTTTTGAAAGATTTAATGATGAAGATATAGTCTTTACCAAAAAGAAAGAAGGTAGTGGAATAGGGTTATCTACGGTGAAATATCTTACAGAATTACATGGGGGATGTGTTGATGCAAGGAGTGAATGGGGAAAAGGGACACAAATGATTGTCAAATTGCCTTATGAGGCGAGGTCGTGCCAAATATATAAGGAGGGATAGGCTATGAAATATACAAGAGAGCATCTTGAAGGGTTGTTAGATTTGATGCCTTATCCTATTTATATGTATGATACAGATCGTCTCCATGTTTATATGAATAAACGAGGAGAAGATGTCATAGGTCAAGGTATGGGGATTCCAAAGGCAAGAGAATATGCTATGGGGAGATATATAGGCGAGGTATGGCCACAATCTTGGACAAAAGGCATTGCAAAGAGTAATACTGTTATTTTTAAAGAGAAGAAATCAATAAGCAGAGTCATTTCTATTGAAATGAAAGGGTCTGCCCAATGGATGCAAATGTATTTAGGACCATGTTTAGATCATCAAGAAGATGTCAAACTTATTTTTGCAATCTATATTAGGGTACACAATGAATTGTTGGTGGAGCAAGTACTCAAACCTTACAATACATTGATTAAAGCACAAGGCACAGTGCGGTTTGATGCCAAAGAGAGGGAGCTAGGTAGACAGTTGGTGTGTCAAATTATACCTCATATTTTAAATGGAGGGGTTTCAGGCATAGTATTTGAGCCTGATAACGAGAATAGTCAAACTGACAAAAAGAATTTGAACCAGATGGACTTAGGTGTATATCCTTTAGAGTGTTCTATTAGAGAGTATACGGTGTTTAAGAATTTGGGAGCCAAGCTAATCGGCGTTTATCCTATTAGCGTGCAAGGGGAAAAGTTATGTGTCATAGCTGTAGGGTATAGAGAGTCTAGTATTACAAAAGAGAATGAAGTCCTCAAAGTTTGTAATAAACTAGAGTATTACATCAAAACATTGATGTTATTAGAGCGACTTAAGCGGGAAGTAAAACAAAAGGAAGTGTATGAGAAGAGAAAACAGATTTTTATTGATGATACAGAGCAAATTTTGTGTAGCATTAATAGTAGAGGTGAAATTGTTGAAGGCAACAGAGGATTTACTCAAAAGCTAGGTTATTCTTTAGAGGGCTATAGGGGAGTGTATTTTGAAGAACTTATGGAAACCTATGATTATTATGGCCAAAAAGAGCAAAGTATTGTGGTTGATAGAGCTGGTATGAGATGTGCAGATGGTTCACTAAAGTGGATTGATTGGAATATAGTGCAACATGTAGTAGATGGAGAAGACGTATTTATTGCAGGGGGAAAGGATGTCACCACTCAGAAAAGAGATGAGATGGCATATGAAAAAGCAATAGACATACTCCAAAGAGAGAAGGACAAATCTGCAATTTATGCAACCCTTTCACATGAATTTAAAACGCCCCTTAATATTATGTTGGCAAGTTGTGTGATGCTACGAAAAAATAAGTCTGTTCAAAGGTGGGCAATAGATCAAATAGAGCAATTAAGCTATACGCTACTCAAACAAGTCACAGACCTTATTGATACAGCTAAAATAAAAGGGGGATTTTATTCACTTAAAGCACAAAATTATAATATTGTAGAGGTTATAGAAGAGATCATCAGTATTTTAGCGGAAGATTTAAGTGATAGTGGCATTCGCTTTATTTTTGATACATTAGAGGAGGAAATAATCGCTAAGGTGGACCGACAGTTATTGGAAAGAATAGTTCTAAACTTGCTACGTCTAGCAGTACAAGATGTGGGTATAGGGCAGATTATTGTCATGACCAAAGTGGAGGAAGAGATTGTGATTACGCTGCAGTATGAATCAACAGATGGAACCTGTTTTGAGACGGGCTCTAGTATTTTAGAGGCGATGCTAGGAGTGGAGGATATAGCCTTGAAAAAGGTTGAAACAGAGGGAATGAAAATCTATGAACTGGCGATGGCATATGATAAAAACTTAGAAGGCTATTGCATAGGAACAGAAGAAGTCTTACAACAGACTCAATTAAGATGTAAGATGGAATTTTCGGACATAAAAAACTAAGCCACTAAATAAGGTGGCTTAGTTTTTTTATAGGGTGGCAGCAACCCGTTCGTTTTGTGACATAGCAGCAAGTGTTTGAACCTTGGATAAGTCTAAGTTAAGCGCATCTGATAGAAGTTCACCTAGCATAGGATCAGCTTTGTAAAATAGCGCGGTTTGACGGTATTGGAGATTAGGTTTTGCAAGGCCTAAACTCTTTGATACATTATAGATAAAGTGGATTTTTTCATTATCATCTAAATCTCTAAAGAACTCTCCAGGTTGCACATAATCAGCATCTGTAGAGGGGATGACATGGCGAGCGATGGTGCCAGCTATTGGAAGAGGTGGTGGTGCTACTGAGGGATCTGTTGTGACAGATGCTAGTGTAGTAGGGAAATAATTAGGCGCGTTGCCACCATTGCCATCTACGGCCATAAAACCATCCCGCTGGTTTGTGTATTTCTTGGCATGTTTTGGGGTGTTAACGGGGATTTGCGTATTATTGGCACCTAAGCGGTAGCGATGGGCATCGGTATAGGCAACCAGACGGCCTTGTAAAAGTTTGTCGGGAGAGGGGCCGATGCCAGGGACAAAGTGACTTGGGGCAAAGGCTGCTTGTTCAATTTCAGCAAAAAAGTTTTCGGGATTCTCATTAAGCACCATACGGCCTACTGGGATAAGTGGGAAGTCTTTTTCAGGAATTGTCTTGGTGACATCAAAAGGATCAATAGGATAAGTAGCAGCTTGCTCAGGTGTCATAATCTGAACATACAGTGTCCAAGACGGATAATCCCCTTTTGCGATAGCATCATGAAGGTCCCGTACTGCGTAGTCGGGGTCTTTGCCCGCCAGTGTGGTAGCCTCAGCGTCAGTGAGATTTTTGACGCCTTGGTCGGTTAAGAAGTGGTATTTAACCCAGAAGTGATCACCATTTTCGTTGTACCACATATAGGCATGGCTTGAGTGCCCATCCATATGTCTAAATCCGTCAGGTGTCCCCAAATTAGAAAAAAGTCTCATGACCTGATGGAGTGATTCAGGAGTTAAAGATAAGAAGTCCCAGAACATATCAGGATTTTTGAGATTACTCTCAGGGTCTCTTTTTTGTGTATGAATAAAGTCAGGAAATTTGATGGCATCACGGATGAAAAAGACGGGTGTATTATTCCCAACCAAATCATAGTTACCATCTTCAGTATAAAATTTAAGTGCAAAACCACGTGGGTCCCTAGCGGTATCAGCAGAACCTTTTTCACCACCTACAGTAGAAAACCTAGCCAGCATAGGCGTTTTGGTACCTACGCCATTCAAGAATTTGGCTTTGGTGTAGGGTGACATATCATGTAAGGTTTCAAAATAGCCATAAGCACCAGAGCCTTTGGCATGAACGACTCGCTCAGGAATACGTTCACGATTGAAATGAGCAAGTTTTTCTGTGAGGTGATGGTCTTGTAATAAGGTATAACCGACTTTTTCACCAGTCGTTATTGAGGCTTGGTCACTATCTATAGGCATGGCGACATCATTTGTAAGTTGATGAGTTATTTCCATTGGAGGTGCCTCCTCATACATATGTTTCAATTAAAATATATTCCAGAGGGCTTGCCACTTATAACAAACATTAAAATATTATATAATAAGGAAAATAGCAGAATAAAAGGAGAATGAGATAATGAAGTATTTAATATTTTCTGATTGCCATGGATCAAAAGAACGTGTGGCTAAAGTGCTTGAGGTGTTTGAAAAAGAAAATTGTGATCGGATACTTATTTTGGGAGATGTCTTATATCATGGGCCACGTAATCCGTTACCAGAGGGGCATGATCCTAAGGGGGTTGTAGAAATTCTTAATAACTATGCAGAAAAAATAATTTGTGTCAGAGGGAACTGTGATACAGAAGTGGATCAAATGGTATTAGGATTCCCGTGTTTGGCAGAATACACCATTATTGTAGAGGAAGGAAAAACGTTATTTGCAACCCATGGACATCATTATCACCCAGACAATCTGCCAAGGCTTGCACCGTGCAGCGCCTTTTTATACGGACATACTCATCTATGGGAGCTCGAAACAAAAGAGGGGCTAATCTTATGTAATCCAGGTTCAATAGCTTTGCCAAAAGAGAATAGACCGCCAACCTATGCGCTGTTAAATAATGGGATATTAGGTGTCTATACTTTAGAAGGTGAAAAGTTAGCTGAAAAAGCTTTACAATAATCTAAAATTGCTGTACCCTTTTGAATAGCTTTGCAGATAAAAAGACAACAAAAGGAGGACGCAAAATGGAAAAAAGAATTGATTTGACCGAAGGACATATTATGAGTAAACTTGTCAAATTGTCGCTCCCTATTATGGGGACATCCTTTATACAGATGGCATACAATATGACAGATATGATTTGGATTGGTCGTGTAGGAAGTGATGCTGTAGCTGCAGTGGGGACTGCTGGATTTTTTACATGGTTAGCTATGGCATTTGTAATGATTTCTAAGATTGGTGCGGAAATCAAAGTTTCTCAAAGTATAGGAAAGCATGATATCAAAAGTACAAGGTCTTACATACAGGGAGCATTACAGATTAATGTTGTATTGGCATTAGGCTATATGGCATTCCTGCTATTATTTTATAAACAACTTATAGGTTTCTTTAATCTTGGGGCACCAGCGGTGATAGAGATGGCTGAGACATACTTGATAGTAGTAGGCGTTGCGATTATATTCTTTTTCTTAAATCCTGTATTTACAGCTATTTTTAATGGACTAGGAGATAGTAAAACACCATTTAAGCTCAATACGATAGGGTTAATCTTTAATATGGTGTTTGACCCATTACTGATTTTTGGTGGGTTTGGTATACCCGCTATGGGGGTTATGGGTGCTGCACTTGCTACTGTTATGGCTCAAATGATTGTAACCATAGGGTTTATTATCGTTATGATCAAAAGAAAGGAAGAGTATCTCAGAATCAAACTTTTTGCAAGACCAGAATGGCAGTATATTAAGACAATCTGTCAGATTGGGTTACCAGGAGCTGTGCAAAGTGGATTATTTACACTGTTCTCTATGGAGCTTGGACGTGTGGTCGCTATATGGGGACCAGTACCTATTGCGGTTCAGAAGGTAGGTTCACAAATTGAGGCTATTTCTTGGATGACAGCAGGAGGTTTATCTACAGCATTAGGGACTTTTGTAGGACAGAATTTTGGAGCAGGTAAAAAGGATCGTATTGAAAAAGGTACACGCATGACACTAGGGCTTGCAGTAGGACTTGGCATCTTTGCTAGTGTGCTGCTTATTTTCTTTGGGGGTCCTATATTCTCAGTCTTTCTTCCAGAGCAGGAAGCAGTAAGACAAGGGGTAGATTATCTTATGATTTTAGGCTTATCACAGATTTTTATGTGCATCGAAATCACAGTAACAGGGGCTTTTAATGGACTCGGAAGAACTTATATTCCCTCTATCATTACAATTGTTTTAACAGGGGCACGTATTCCTATGGCGTATATTTTATCTAGACCAGAGCTACTAGGGCTCAATGGTATTTGGTGGAGTATTAGTATCAGTAGTATTTTAAAAGGAATCGTATTATTAGGTATATTTATGTACCTTAAAAACAAAAATAAGCTTTATCATACACTATAGATTAGAAAATTCTCGGCTTATATAAGCTAGAGAATTTTCTGCGTTCAAGGACGAATGAAGGTATTTTAAAAATAAGGAGTTAGAGATGAAAAGCATAATAAGTCAAATAATCAGCAAGTTACAGCGTGAAAACATCCAAGAAGTGACCTTATTAGGACATGATCAAATTGATGAGGATTCTTGCATTAGTAGCTTACTTATGTGTGAAATTTTACAACGTCATGGTATTGTGTCACGGTTTAAAATACTAGATCAGACAATACCTAAGCAGACTCAGGCAGTACTTCATGAGCTAGGCTATGGACTTGAACAGTTTCAAGTGAAATCAACTTCAGAAGAAGAAAACTTATTCTTGGTAGATCATCACCAGACGATTCATCCAGGGAGGGTTGTCGGATGTATTGACCATCACCCAACACAAAAACAGTTTGACTATTTTATCTATGATAATGGATTAGCAAGTGCATGTAGTAAAAAAATTTATAATTATATGGTTCAAGATGGGATGACGATAACAAAACAACATATTAGGATGGTAGCCTATGCACTAGTTATAGATACCTTTGACTTTAAGAGTCCAAGGGGCAAGTTAGAGGACAAGGTGTGGCTAGAAGATGTGATCAAAGATACTTGCTTAGATTATGAACAAATGGTGGATTATGCCTTAAAGGTAACCGATTTATCGGCCCCAATTGAACAGGTAGCCATGTCATCACTTAAAGAATATGTTTTTCATGGCAAAAAAGTCATGTCAACTTATATTCTAGTCAAAGAAGAATCTACACAAATTCAAGATATAATCGTTTATTTACAACATCAAGTGAGTCGAAAAAAATTAGCTATGTGGGTCTTTTTGGTGATTGATGTCATCAAAAGTCAAACGGTAGAATACCGTATTTTTCCTAAAGGGTACGAAAAAATCAAACATCCGAAGCTTTCATCAAGAGCGCAAGAGATTATGCCTAAGATAGAGCAACTTCTTGTGTTAAAATAACTTAACAAAGAGGTCGCTTTATAAAAAATAGACTTATTGTTGCTTTACTAATTAAGATGATATATAATTAACGTGTTCTAAAAATTGACATTTATGGAGGACTTTAATATGAAATTAAGATTATTAGCAGCAGTAGTACTTTCTTTAGCTGTATTTACAGGATGCGGTGCAAAAGAAGAAGCACCACAAACAACTACTCCAGATGAAATAACTCAAACTGAAGTAGATGTAAGAAAAGTAGAAATTCCAAAAGATAAAGATATGATCGTAACAGAAGTGACTTTTGAAGAGGGTAAACCAGTTGATGTTCAAATCGACATCATCATGGAAAATGGCGATTCTAAACATGAAAAAGCTGCAGCTGGTGAGTACGTAATGGTTGAAGGTGCAGAAAACACATGGGACAAACAAATCGATGCAATCGAAGAGTTTATCAAAGCGAACAACTTTGATCTTACAACAATCACTACAGATGAAAATGGTAAAACAGATGTTGTAACAGGTGTATCTGTATCTGTTCCAGATTTATTAACAGGCGTAGAGCAACTTTTAGCAGAAGCTAAATAATTGGCTACATAAACAAAGAGTATTATCCTTCAGAATGGGAGGATAATACTCTTTTTGTTTGGTGCAAAGATTATGAAGGAGAAGCAAACAAGCTTTAGTGGGCAAGTGTGAAATTAGGGTTATCTAAAACAAATAAATCAGAAAGTCCTTCACTTGTATAAACCTTATGATCTTTTGAAATAAAGATAGCATCAATCCCTTCAAGAGAATTAACAAAATCTAGACCCTCTTGAATGCCTAGAGAGAAGACTGCAGTGGAGAGGGCATCACCATCCATAGAGGTATTACTAATAATAGATACCCCTGCAATCTCATTATCAAAGGGATACCCTGTATCAGGGTTTAAAATATGATGGTATTTTTGGCCGTTAGATTCTAAAAAGCGTTCGTAAATACCAGAAGTAACAGCTGACTGATTGCTAATAGGTACATAGCCAATAATTTGACCTCTAGGATTAAATGGGTCTTGGATGCCGACTTTCCATGGGGAGCCATCTACTTTGGTACCTAAAGTGTAGACATTGCCACCTAGGTCAACAAGCGCATGCTCAACACCCGATGCTTTGAGGATTTCCACCACTTCATCTGCTGCGAAGCCTTTGGCAATACCGCCTAAATCAATTTTCATGCCAGGAGATGAGAGAAATACTGTTTGATTACTGGGGTCCAGTATAACCTTGGAGAAATCGATAAGAGGTATAGCTGCATCAATTTCAGGCTGACTAGGGACACGTGCTTCAGGGAAACCAATATTCCATAGTTTAACCAAGGGACCTACAGAGATATCAAAAGAGCCGTCTGTTAATTCACTATAATAGAGCCCTTTTTGGATTACATTAAACATATCCTCATTAATCACAACAGGTGATATACCAGATTGATTATTTACCTCATCTAATAGTGTGTTTTCTTTGTTGATACTGAGAGCATTTTCTAATTCGCTAATACGTTGGAAGCAGGATTCTAAGATACTAGGATCTTGATGGTCAAAAAGAGAGATTGTAATGGTTGTACCCATCATAAATTGTGTTTGTCTGAGGGGCTCACTAGGAGGTGATACTTGTTTTTTGGATGTACAGCCACTAGCAAAAAGCGAAAGGACTAGGAGAAGTGACAATACATGGAGATACTTCAATCTTAAAACGTTCATATTTTAACTCCTTTTAAATATATTTAATTGCTAAATAAATAATTAATTAACAAAAGACAGCTGTTAGCTTGTAAATTTATCCTTATTATAGTCAGTTTTAGGGAGAGAAACAAGACAAAACCGGTAAAAACTAAGGGTTATGGAAAAAATATCAAGAGTTACCAAAAGAAATTATTTATATTAAATATTAGGATATATCCCTAAGGGATAGACAAATAGCCTAACATTGTGTAATATGTTAATGTTATCACAGGTTAGTTTTTAATATATCAATATAATGAGGTGAGAAAATGTCTAAAAACACAAATATTGTGATTTTGGGTGCAGGTTATGCAGGTGTTCATGCTGCTAAGAAATTAGCAAAGAAATATAAAAAGAACCCAAATATCAAAATTACATTAATTGACAAAAATCCGTACCACACACTGATGACAGAACTTCACGAAGTGGCTGGTGGACGTGTACCGGAAGAATCAGTAAAAGTAGAACTTAGCAAAATCTTCCACAGAACAAAAGTGAATGTGGTTGTAGACTATATTGAAAAAGTGGACATGGAGACTCAAGTTGTAGAGACAACACATGGAAGCTTTACATATGACTACTTATTAATGGGTATGGGAAGTGAGCAAGCTTACTTTGGGATACCAGGGGTCAAAGAACATGGTTTCGGTTTATGGTCACTTGATGAAGCGTTAGCAATCAGAGAACATATTATTCACAATTTCAAAAAAGCATCACTTGAGAGAGATGCAGCAGTAAGAAAAGAACTTCTGACGTTTGTTGTTGCAGGTTCAGGGTTTACTGGTATTGAAATGGCTGGCGAACTTTTAGAGTGGAAGCATACTTTGGCTGAGAAATATCATGTAGATGTGAATGAAGTAACAGTTACAGTTGTAGAAGCCGCAGGAACAATTCTCAATATGTTAGACCGTAAACAAGCGGATAAAGCTGAAAAATACATGGTGAAACATAATGTAGAAATTCTTAAAAATGCACCGATTGTAGGCGCTACACCAGAATCAATCACATTAAAAGATGGTCGTGTCATCAAAACACATACACTTATTTGGACATGTGGTATTAAGGGAGCGGAAGATTTAACAAAATACAATCTTGAGCTTACACCAGCAGCTAGAGCGAAGACAAACCAATACATGCAAGCTGAAGGTAAAGAAAATGTGTATATCATTGGTGACTGTGCTTACGTAGAAGAAGAGCCAGGCAAGGGCAATCCTCAAATTGTTGAAGCAGCAGAACAAACAGCTGTAACAGCTGTTAAAAATATTATCAATGATATTGATGGCAAAGCAGATCGTGTAGCCTTCAAATCAAACTATCATGGTTTTATGGTATCAATTGGTGGAAGATATGCAGTTGCAAATCTTATGGGCATGAAGCTTTCTGGATTCTTTGCAATGGCAGTAAAACATCTTATCAATATGGTATACTTATTTGGTGTAAACAATATCCATGCAGTTTACCATTATTTACAACATGAATTCTTCGGAATGAAACAAACACGTAATATTATGTGGGGACACCTTTCTTCAAAAGGTAATAGATTATGGCTTGTACCTTTAAGACTTTATATTGGTGTGTTATGGTTGATGGAAGGTCTTAAAAAATTAGTTGGTGATGGGACTTGGGATAAGGCAGTAGATGCTTTATGGCAAGGAAAATGGGCATTTGAAGTTGGTGCAGATAGCTGGATTCGTTCAGGTAATGTAAAAATGCCTTTTGAATGGCTTTACACAGATGCAACATCAGCAGCATCAGCAGCTGGAGATGCTGCAGGTGAAGCAGTTGCTATGGTTACACCAATCTTAAAAGAAGTGCCAGATTTCTATGAAGCAATTATGAAAATCTTCATGCCAAATGCGGATATAGCAGTATTGTTCCAAACAATGGTAGTATGTCTTGAAATTGGTATGGGTCTTGCTTTAATTGCGGGTCTTTTCACATGGCTTGCATCAGCTTCTTCAGCGTTTATGGTAGTGAACTTCGTGCTTTCTGCAATGGCTGGCTGGGATATCTTATGGTACTTCTTCGGTTCAATCGCACTCATGTGTGGTGCAGGTAGAACATTTGGATTAGATGCCTATGTAATGCCTTGGATCAATCGCATGGCTGGTAATTGGTGGATGGGTAAAAACAGACACATTTATAGCAACCAAGGTGGAAAAAATACATCACTATAAGGTGATTGTTTAAAGAGGTAATAGCAGTGAAAAAATGGGATAAAATCATTATTATGAGTTTGCTGATCTTGTCATTTTTACCACATATCATCTTGGCACTTTTTGTGAACAAGGAGTATACTCAGACCTTTGCAGTCATTTCTGTGAATGGAGAGGTTCAGAAACGGATACCGCTTACGGGGCAGCATAATAGCAGAGATTATACGATTACAACAGAATATGGTACCAATGTGATTAGGACTCAAAATGAAAAAATAGCAATCATAGATGCAGATTGTCCCGATAAAATATGCAGTGAACCAGGTTTTATTATGAAGCCTGGTCAATCACTTGTATGCTTACCACACAGGTTATATGTTGGGATCGAAGGGGTAAGTGACGTACAAGATGAAATAGATATTAAGGCTTATTAAGGGGTACAAGAAGATGCAAAAGACCAAAAAATTAATGTTTATGTCTTTACTTGTGGCTATGGCGCTCATGCTTCATATTATTGAACGTAATATTCCTGTACCCTTTGTAACACCAGGTGCGAAGCTAGGACTTGCCAATTTGGTAACAGTCATCGCACTGTATACTTTAGATCGTAAACGTGACGTATTTAAAATCATCGTGGTAAGACTCTTGTTATCCACAATGTTTGGTGGGAATATTTCCAGTATCTTGTATAGTGGGGCAGGCGCTTTGCTCAGCTTTGGCGCAATGATTCTTGTGAAGGCATTAGGTAAAGATCATGTCAGTATTATTGGTGTGAGTACAGCTGGTGCTGTCTTTCATAACCTTGGACAGATTATGATAGCCTGTATGATTGTGCAGAATATAGGTGTGGTATTGTATTTACCAGTCTTGTCTATGGCAGGTATCGCAACAGGTATATTTGTGGGTATGGCAGCCAATTATACCACTGGGCATATGTATAAATTATCATTTTTCAAAAGTATGTTAAGAGAAAAGGGGTGACGTCCATGCATCCAATATGGAATCAGTATCCGGAGATTAAAGAGGAGCTTTGTGAGATTGTCACACTGATGGATCATAATGCTAAGTGTAAAGATAAAATCATAGAAAACTCTATTAAAGAGATGGTTCATTCTAACGGAAAGATGATTAGACCAGCTTTTACAGTGTTAGCAGCACATTTCGGACAATACGAGGGTGAACGTGCGAGAGCGTTAGGTGCTGTAATAGAGATGTTTCATATGGCAACACTTGTGCATGATGATATTATCGATGATGCAAAGCAAAGACGTGGCAAAGAGACCATTCAGTCTAAGTACGGTAAGGCGTATGCTGTGTATATAGGGGATTATTTGTTCTGTTTATGTTTTAAGATATTGGCTGAGACGGCATCGCTTCAAAGTATCCAAGTAGATAGTAAAGCCATGTCACGTATATGTCTTGGGGAAGTAGAGCAGCTTAACTCAAGATTTAATAAAGATGTATCAGTTAAACATTACTTAAGAAGAATAGCAGGAAAGACTGCCGAGCTTTTCGCACTCAGTCTTTACATAGGAGCGGCAGAAAGTGGATGCTCAGAAAGGTTATCAAAAGTATTTTGGAATATAGGTCATCAGATCGGTATGGCATTCCAAATCATGGATGATCTTTTGGATTACACAGGAGATGTGGCACTATTAGGAAAAGATGGCGCTAATGATTTAACGGATGGTATTTACAATCTTCCTTTAATTTATGCATTGGAGAAAAAACCAAAAGACTTAATGGCACTTTTGGAAAAAGAGGCTTATACAAAAGAAGATATACAAGAAATTATTAGGTTAACAGATGTGTATGGTGGTATTGAAGCAGCCAAAAAACTAGCTGAAAAATATACTCAAAAAGCGTACAAACTGATTAGTAAATTACCAGATAATGAATATAAGGATATTCTCATCGACGTTACAAAAATGTTACTTGATCGAGAATATTAAAACCAAAGGGCTAGAGATTGTTTTCTATGATAGAAAGCAATTTCTAGCCTTTTATTTGTACTTTTATAGGGAAGTGCTATTAGGGAGCATTTGATGACAGCATGAATCAATAAGAGTAGGTTATAGCTTGGCATAGGATGATGGAAGTTCCTAGAAAATTATAAAAGCCTATGGTATCATGAAATAATGAGCAAAGACAAGGAGGGACATGACCATGAAGTTTATTCATACAGGGGATTGGCATATTGGAAAAGTAATTAATGAAGTCAGTATGCTTGAAGACCAAGTTTATATATTAGAGCAGTTGATTAGATTGTTAGAAGAGGAAAAACCAGATGCATTGGTAATTGCTGGGGATTTATATGATAGAAGTGTACCACCAGCTAGAGCTGTTGAGGTGCTTAATCAGTATTTGATGCATATTGTATTAAAGCTTAGAATTCCTGTATTGGTGGTTGCAGGAAATCACGATAGTGGTGAAAGATTAGATTTTGCAAGTGGTGTGATGGCAGCTCAAGGGTTGCATATCGAGGGGGTACCTAAGCTTGAGATAAGACGCGTAACCTTAGAGGATGAGTTTGGCTTAGTAGATTTTTACTTGTTGCCTTATCTAGAGCCGGCTATGGCAAGACATCTTTATGAGGATGAGACAATCAAGACCCATGAGGATGCTATGGGCAGGGTCATTCAGGAGATTCGTAAGATGGAGAATCCTGGGACAAGAGCGGTTGTTGTAGCCCATGGGTATGTAACCTATATGAGTGATGCCGTGGAAGAGAGTGAGTCAGAAAGGCCACTGAGTATAGGGGGTACAGATAAAATACATGGCAGTGTATTTGATGGGTTTAACTATGTGGCATTAGGGCATTTGCATGGGCCACAGCAAATAGGTGGGGACCGTATGCGCTATGCAGGTTCCTTACTCAAGTATTCTTTTTCAGAAGAAAAGCAGCGAAAGAGTATGTGTATTGTGTCATTAGACAAGGAAGGGGATGTGAGTGTACGCCTTAAATCCTTGCCGATACGAAGAGATATGCGAACAATAAAGGGTACAATAGATGAGCTTACCCACAAATCATACTATAGCTTGAATAATATAGAGGACTATGTCTTTGCAACCCTAACAGATGAGGGGGAAGTCTATGAGCCTTTAGCTAAGCTAAGAGCTATTTATCCTAATATTATGGGTGTACGTAAAGAAACCAAGGAAACATTAGATTATGAAGAAGTGGTTCTAGGCAAAGACCATCGTGAAAAGTCTAAGCTTGAGCTTTTTAGAGACTTTTATGAAAATGTAACACAAAACACATTTGACGAGACCAGAGAGCAAATGATGACTGAGATGATTCAAAATGCAACTAAAGAGGAGGTGGAATAAACATGAGACCACTTAAATTAATCATGAGTGCCTTTGGACCTTATGGGGACGAGCAGGTACTTGATTTTACAGTGTTAGAGGGGCGTAATATTTTCTTAGTAACAGGCGTAACTGGGGCGGGTAAAACCACAGTGTTTGATGCCATTAGCTATGCACTTTTTGGGGAGGCATCAGGAAGTTCAAGAGAAAACAGCTCCTTAAGAAGTCATTTTGCAAAAGTAGATACGGAGACCTATGTAGATTTTACATTTGAGGTTAAGGGAGAAACGTACCAAATTATCAGGTCACCTGAACAAGAAGTTAAGAAAAAAAGAGGTGAGGGAACGACTATCAAAGGCATGAGTGTGGAACTTATTCTGCCTAAAGGTGAAAAGCCACTTTCAAAAGCGACAGATGTGCAGGCAAGAATTCGTGAAATAGTGGGTGTAGATAAAGAGCAATTTAGGCAGATTGTGATGCTTCCTCAGGGAGAGTTTCGCAAACTATTAGAAGCAAAGAGTAGTGAAAGAGAAGTCATCTTTAGAAAAATATTTGGAACACAAGCCTTTTTGAAAATCCAGATGCAGCTTAGAGACCGTAAAAATAAATTGAGTGAAGGGTTAAGGTTAGACCGCAATAGTATAGGCATTTATATCCAAAATCTTAAAGCACCACAAGAGCATCAACTCAATCAGCTTAAGTTACAAGAAGATATTGATACCGCACAGGTTATTGAACAGGTTCAGTTATTAGAAAAAGCAGATGAACAAGAAATCTTAGTACAAACAGAAAACTTAGTGCAAATGGAGCAAAAACACAGTGAAGCTAAGACCAAACTTACACTTGCACAAGAAACTAATAAGAAAGTAGCCACGTATCTTGATGCTAAGGAAAAGCTCAGTAAGCATTTGGAGCAACAAGAGGCTGTAGGAGAGCAAAAGGAAAAGGTAATGATAGCTCAAAAAGCACTTGAAGTGAAAGTGATAGATGAAAGTGTGGTTAGTACTAAGGCGCAGCTTAAGCAGAGAGAGGTAGAATACCAAGAAGCACAGGTATTAGAAAGCCAGAGCCAAGCAAGACAGTTACAAATAGCTGAGAAGGTCCTAAAGGCTAAAGCGTTAGAGCCGGAGCGTCAAAAACTGCGCCAGGAGATTACTTATCTGACACCGTTTTGCGAAAAGCTTGAAGTTTATGGTCCTAAACAACAAGAGTTAGAACAAATGCAAGAGCAGATGAGAACCAAGCAGCTACAAATGACACAGACAGAAGAACGCCTAAAAGGTGCTACAAATGAGTTAGAAAAATTACAGCAGCTTATTGTAATGGGAGTAAAAGCAGAGGCGGAAAAAACTAAACAAGAAGCTATTTTGAGCCAAAAATCTAAGGCAAGATGTGAACTCTTGAATTTACATCAAAGAAACCAGAATTATATGGAGAAACAGGTAGAATATGGATTACAGTTAGAGAAGGTTAAAGCAAGTGAATTATGTTTTAAAGAGAGTAGGCATCTTTTTCAAGAAAAAGAGGACTTGTTTAGAAAAGGACAAGCGGGGATTTTGGCAGAAGGATTAGAAGAAGGCACCCCATGCCCTGTATGTGGAGCTGAGCACCATCCATCCAAAACCTCTAAGATTGAGGGCATCCCTACAGAAGAGGAGCTTAAAGCACTTGGGGATAGCAAAGAAAAGCTAGAGGCCATCTATCAACAAGAGCTTAAGTGTCTAGGCGAGCTAGATGTGTCTATGAAGGACCTACAAAACAATGCGATTGCTATTCATATAGAGGCATTAAGTGATTTGTTAGGACCAGACTATAGTAGATTAGGGGATAAGGAGAAGGAGCAACAGTATATTGTGAGCTGCGGCAAAACACTTCGCAGTGAAATCCAGCAGATAGAAGAGCGTGTTAAGCAGCTAGAAGACGTTATTGAACAAGGGGCTAATGCTCAGCTTGCGCAAAAAGAATCTGAAACAGTATGTGAGCAGGATAAAAAGCTACTTCTAGCTCTAGGGCAAGAGGTGACACAGCTCACGGCAACCCAAGCTACATTAGCTGAGAGACTCCGTCAAATAGAGGAGGAATTGCCTGAGCACCTAAGAGATAAGCAGCAATTAGAACTTCAAATCAAGACATTGAATGAGAGCCTTGAAGCATCACTTAAGCAATTAGAAGAACTGCTCAAGTGTGAGAGTCAAATCCAAGCAGCCTGTGCAGCTTATGCCAAAGACAAACAAGTCAAAGCCCATGAACAAGAAAAAGCACGTAGAGAATATGGGGTGGCTACCCAGCAGCTTGAAGAGATGTTGAGCCGTTATGGGTTTGAAACCTATGCCCATTATGAGGGAAGTTATCTTCCAAAGGATGAGATTAAGCAATTAGAAGAGCGGTGTAAGACTTATGAACAAACTTTACAAACACTTAAGGCTCTATACACTAAGTCAAAAGAAGATGCTCAAGGACTAGACTATATAGCCATAGAGACATTGGGTCAAGTAGTAGCAAGCTATGCTGACGAAGAGAATAAACAGCGCAAAGCCCTTACAGACATAAGGGCTAGAATAGAGCATAACCAAGAGCAGTTAGGGCACATTGAGGTTACACGTATCAAGATTTCAGAGATTGAAGATGAGTATCGTATTGTTGCTGAATTAGAAAATGTAGCCTTTGGAGAAAAACTCAACAAAAAACGTATGACGTTTGAAAGCTATGTTTTAACGGCTTATTTTGATGAAATCATTGTAGCCGCCAATAAGCGTCTCGAAAAAATGTCTAGTGGAAGATTTGAGCTTAGACGTAAAGAGGCATTTGCAAAGGGTAATGGGAAACAAGGTTTAGATTTAGAAGTGCTAGACTATCATACTGGAAGAGCAAGGGATGTCAAAACACTCTCTGGAGGAGAAGGGTTTAAGGCATCACTGTCCTTGGCATTAGGACTTGCAGATGTGATTCAATGTCATGCAGGTGGGATTAGTATTGAGACCATGTTTGTAGATGAAGGGTTTGGGACACTGGATGCAGCATCATTAGATAGTGCTATAGAGTGCCTACTAGGACTTCAGCAAGGAGGACGCTTGATAGGTATTATTTCTCATGTGGCAGAACTCAAAGAACGTGTGGAAGCCATATTGGAAGTCAAAACAAGTGTAAGAGGTAGTCAGGTAGAGTTTGTTATTTAGTAAGTGATTAGAGGGGGAGAATGATATGAAGAAAGAAGTTGGTATCGTAGTTATGCTTATGATGTGCTTTTTAGGAAGTACAGTTTATGCAAAAGAGATGGACGTGAGTGTGATTTTTAATGATGAAATGGTCGTATTTGAGACAGGCGAAGCTGTGCAAAAGGGGTATGTCAATTATGTGCCTGCAAGGGAGATGGGGGAATATTTAGGGGTGCAGGTCATATGGAATGGGACAACAAGCCTCTCCAAAGAAGGGGTGGGACAGTTTGAAGTACCACCCCATAATATTTATGTAGATAATCAGACAACTTATGTGCCTATCAAATATTTTAGCTGGTATTTTGGGTATCAACTAAGTGTCAATAACACAGGAGATCTCATTAGAGTAAGAGAGGTAGATGGGGCGCATCTGACAGATGAAGAAGTATTTGAAAAGTATAAAAAACAACCTAAGGTAACGAAACAACAGGTCTATCTGACATTTGATGATGGACCTAACGTACATACAAGTGAAATACTTGATTTACTTAAACAATATGATATGAAAGCCACCTTTTTCATGATAGATGGACAAATGAAGAAATACCCAGAAGTGGTCAAAAGAATAGTGAATGAAGGGCATGGTGTTGCGCTGCATGGCGTGACACATGATAAAAATCAGTTTTACAAGACAGCTCAAAGTCCACTGTTTGAGATGAATCAGGCGAATGCCACCTTGAAGTCATTGACGGGTAGCACAACTAAGCTTGTGAGGATGCCCTATGGAAGTGTACCTTATTTGACCAATGCACAGTATAATGCACTCAAAACTGCAGGGTATTGTGTATGGGACTGGGATGTGGATTCAAGAGACTGGGCGAATCGTAATGGACAAAAAAGCTATGATAGTGTGATTACGCAACTTACAAAACAATCAGGGGATGGCGAAGTAATCCTTTTTCATGATTCAAAGGAAACTGTAAAGTCTACCAAACTACTACTTGAATGGTGTGCTAAAAATAATTATGAAACCAAAAATTTGTCAGATACCATGACACCTTATACCTTTAAAAAATAAATAATAGTCCGTTGTAACAGATTTTCACAGTTGCAACGGACTATTATTTTTATATTTAGATTTTTTGGACAACAATATAGGCAAAGTGAGTAGCAACTGGTATAATATGGTATATATTGAGGTGGGGGGAAGTTGTAATGAGGGGATATGTACAAAGGGAATATACATTATTGGTTATACCCGGGGGTATAGGGGAAACCAAAAATTTTAAGTTTAGAAGGTGGTATCTGGGGATAGTGGGAATTATTCTGACAAGCCTGATTGTAGTAATGGGCGTGTTGGGGGGGATGTTATATCAGCAACTACAGATAACTCAAACTTGCCAAGCTGTCATCACTCAAAGAGAAGCCGAAATTGCTAGACTAACCCAAGAAAAAAACAGCTTAGAGGTCAAGGTAGCTCAAGTAGAGCGGCAACTTGCAGAGCAGGAGACTCAAAAGAGTGAAGCTATAGAAGTGGTAGAGGCAGTGGGTACCGCACAAGTATTGGCAGAGCCGCCCAAAGGGGAAGGTGGCGTGGATGAAGAGGCGTTATCAGAGTATGAGCTGACTTTTAAACCCTGTGAAGGGGAGATGACCAGTAGGTTTGGAAACAGAACCAATCCGTTTACAAAAGAGGGGAAACAAGTACATAAAGGGGTGGATGTTGCCAATAGCAAGGGAACACCTATCTATGCCGCTGCAAGTGGTATTGTAGAGGTGGCGAGCTATCTTAAAGGTTATGGGTATGCAATCTATATAAATCATGGCAATGGTATTCAAACAAGATATGGACACAATTCGGAGTTGCTTGTGGAAGCAGGGGAAGAAGTTAAGAAGGGACAGATGATTGCCAAAATGGGTTCTACAGGGAATTCCACAGGACCACATTTGCATTTTGAAATCCTTGAAGAGGGAAAACAAGTAAATCCAGAAAAATTATTTCAGTAGGAGGATGAAGGGATGAGAAACAAAGGAGAAAAATTAGGGACAGTCGAAACACTGATTGCAATGGATGTAGAGTTGACAGGGGATCTTGTATGCGAAAAAAGCATTCGTATTGAAGGTAAGATTAAAGGGAATATCTCGAGTAAAGGAAAAGTGATTATAGGTGAAAAGGCATTGATTGAAGGGAATATTCATGCCAAAAGCATAGTTGTCTATGGAAAAATAGAGGGCAATGTAGAAGTACAAGATTCCCTAGAAATAATGGAGACAGGGGAGTTGTATGGTGAACTCATTGCACCCAAACTGTATGTAGCATTAGGCGGTATTGTATGTGGGCAGAGCAAAATGAAAAAACAAATTGTCACAGAAGAGAAACAAGGCAAAAAAGCTAAAATAGCTTAAAAAAGGAATATGATGGGGATTATCAAATAAGAA
This sequence comes from Cellulosilyticaceae bacterium, assembly GCA_051647765.1. Lineage (GTDB taxonomy): Bacteria > Bacillota > Clostridia > Lachnospirales > Cellulosilyticaceae > JBOFEH01. The sequence continues at coordinate 35,433 of JBOFEH010000062.1, forward strand.
AGCCAAAAAAGTGAAAAATATAACAAAAACATAGTGGATACTTTGGGCAAATAAATTGTTATAATGGACTTGTAACTTCCCCCAGATGTTACAGCAAATATGAATATATTTGCTACCCCTAGAATAAAATACCTTCTCTCAAGGAGAAAGACACCGTAGTCTTTCTCCTTTTTTCTTTGTACAAAAAATGATTGTGTTACCAAATACCTACTAATGAAACCTATCCCAAACCTCAGTATAATAAAGGGAAGGCACGTATCCTATGGGATGGTTACATAATTATTGAGGGGTATGTGTATTATTTAAAGAGGTTATACAGGAGGTATCCAATGAATAAAAAGTATGTATCATGGATAATGGCTGCAATATTATTCGTTGTTTTAATTGTGGGTATGTCTATTTCTAAGGACCACATAGGCAAAGAAGTAAGCTATACAACATTTCAGACAATGCTTAAAAATAAACAAGTTACCCGAGTGGTTTTAGGTGAAAATGACTATATAACTTTTTATGGTACAGATGATGAAATCACTTATCAGACATCTAATCCCCGTAAAGAAGGATTTAAAGAGACTTTGCTACTTCAAGATGTTGAAGTGCAAGAAAGCCTGGGCACAACACTTTCCATGATTCAATATGTTGTAAGTAGTATGATTTTCTTGGGTGTGTTTTATTTGGTATTTAAAAAGATAGGGAAGAATCAAAGTGGGCAGACGATGATGGGGCTTGCAATTAAACCTATAGAGGCAGATCAGCTCAAAGAAGATTTTAGTCATATTGCAGGAAATATTGAGGTCAAAGAACAAGTACAAGATCTCATCAGTTTTATGAAGGAACCTGAAAAGTATACAGCAGTAGGTGCGCGTATGCCCAAGGGAGTTATTTTTTATGGGCCACCTGGGACAGGCAAAACACTCATGGCAAAAGCTATTGCAAAAGAAGCTGAGGTGCCGTTTTTCTCAGTCAGTGGTTCAGATTTTGTGGAGCTTTATGTAGGAGTAGGAGCAAGCCGTGTAAGAGAAGTTTTTGCTGAGGCAAGAAAGCACTCAAAGGCGGTTATTTTTATAGATGAGATTGATGCAATTGGAAAGAAGAGAAGTCAGAGTGTATCTGGGAGCAATGATGAAAAAGATCAGACACTCAATGCACTCTTAACAGAAATGTCGGGATTTCATCCTGATAGTGGTATTGTGGTTATTGCTGCCACCAATCGATTGGAGTTATTAGATGATGCTCTTTTAAGACCGGGAAGGTTTGATAGACAAATAGAAATAGGCTATCCAGATTTGGTAGCAAGAAAACAAATTATTGTATTGCACTTTAAGGGTAAACCTATAAGTGAAGCGGTGAATATAGAAACACTTGCAGCCCAAACCGTTTATTTTACAGGGGCGATGATTGAGAATTTGATGAATGAGGCGGCAATACTTGCAGCCAATGAGAATCAAAGAATGATTACGCCAATGCATATTGATCAGGCGTTTTATCGGGTTGTTGCGGGTTGTGAAAAGAAAGACCGTAGTGGGATTACCCTAAAGGAAAAACAAATCACAGCCTATCATGAGGCAGGCCATGCCTTAGTCACCAAATTGCTTGCACCAGAAAATCAGGTGACAAAAGTGACGATTATTCCAAGTACTAAAGGTGCAGGTGGGTTTAGTATGAACGTGCCTAAGGATAAGATGTATATGACAAGGCAAGAGGTGTTAGCGCAAATCAAGATTAGTCTTGCAGGGCGAGGTGCCGAGCAAATCGTATTTGGCAAAGAGCAGATTACAACAGGAGCAAGTAATGACATCCAAAAAGCAACCCGTTATTTGAGAGATTATATGATGAAATATGGTATGGACGAAGAGGTTGGATTAGTTGATATGGGAACATTATTAGAAGGGGAGAATTTCTATAACGAGAAGCTTGTCCAAAGATTTGAAGAGAAGATGGAGATGCTCTATCAAGAAACTTTAGAAACACTTAAAGTGAATCAAGCGGTTTTGGTTAAGCTAGCAGAGCAGCTACTCGTACAAGAGACATTAAATGAAATTGAAATAGATCAAATTATGAGTGAAAGATTTTAGAGAGGCGGAAGAAAAGAGGGATTAAGAATCCCTCTCTTTGCTTTTGTTTTTTTATCACAAACGCCTAACTGGGCTTTTTTTCTGAAGTAGCAGCAATAAAGTTTGAAGAATGATTGCTCTTAGTGTGAAGAGCAGTGATATCATCTTTCCAATAGAGTCTTACTCTGTTAATGGTTTTTACGGGGGTGATTTTACCCTTACTCACCAATTCGTCGAGATACTGCCTGGAACAACAGAGTAATTCCGTAGCCTCTGCGGTAGTGATGATTTCACAGCGAATAAATTCGATGAGATGCTCCTTGCTATTAAAATTAAATTTCATGCCCATAACCCCTCTCTTTCAAACATTAACTTGAAGAAGTTAATACTAACTATATTTTAAAATAAAATGGACAATTTGGCAATTGTTTATAAAAAATATAAAAATATTGTTATATATCAGTTTCAATTTATCTTCACAAAATAACGGTATAATTCTATAATAAGTGAAGTAACCTAAGGGTCTAAGAGAGGATGGTCTTGTGAATATATTAATTATAGAAGATGAAGAGCGTGTTGCGGATATTATGACAAAATATCTTGAGAAAGAAGAGTATAGAGTCTTTACAACCTATACAGGAAGAGCAGGACTTGACGTATTTTACAAAGAAAAAATAGATGTGGTCTTGTTAGATTTAATGCTTCCAGATATACAAGGAGAGGACATATGTAAAGAGATGAGAAGTATCTCTAATGTCTATATTTTTATGATTACAGCCAAAGGGACGTTAGATGATAAAGTTGAAGGGTTTCAATTAGGTGCTGATGAGTATCTGGTGAAACCAGTAAGTCCTAGAGAATTGGTTGCAAGGGTAAAGGCATTACAAAGCCGTAAAGAAAGAGAAGAAAGTAAAGAAAAGCTGGTATTTGATAAAGGGCACCTCAAAATCTACGCCGAAGAACGTGTCGTCAAGGTAGAGCAAGAGGTAATCAATCTTACACCGAATGAATTTGATATTTTATATCAATTAGCATCATCTCCAGGAAGAGTATTTACTAGAGAGCAGCTCATAGAGGCAGTTATGGGAATTGATTTTGATGGATTTGATCGTACGGTAGATGTGCATATCAAAAACCTGAGGAAGAAGATTGAACAAGATACCAAAAATCCGCGCTATGTCAAAACAGTTACGGGCATAGGCTATAAATTTGAGGGAGGTCTTGAATGATTTCTATGAGAAAGCAGCTTTTTGGGCTGCTTTTGTGTGTGGGTATTGCAACAGTTATTCTAACGGCTTCTTCCGTTAATATTACGATTCATGATCAGTTCAATGAGTATGTAGAGCAAAACATTCAAAAAACAAGTACTCAAATTGTCAAAAGGTTAGAAAACCTCTATAGGGAACGCGGAGGATGGGTTGGTATTGGAGAGGATGAATTACTCACACAAACCCAAATAGGAAATTTTGCTTTTTCAATACTTGATAAGGAGAAAGAAAAAGTATGGGGTGTGTCTAAAGATGAGCTACAAAAGCAACTGCAAACATCCCCCCATGTGATGGCGATGCCTTGGCCATTGTCTAAGGTTGCGAATGAAATGGTTTATATTTTTGAGGATATGCCCATTAAATGTGACAAGAATATCGTAGGATATGCCCGTGTAGGGTATTTTCCCTCGTTTTTATTATCAACAGACGATATTGCTTTCCAGAGGGATATTAACAAAAGTATTATATCAAGTGGGCTCATAGGCCTGATTTGTTTTGCGTGCATTGCGGGTTATATCACCAATCTGTTTACAAGGCCTATCTATGCTATAGCGAGGACTTCGGCAGAGCTTTCTAATGGCCGTTATACTGCAAGATATAGTAGGGAAAGTCGTATCAAGGAGATAGAAAATTTGAGGTTAAGTATGAACTATCTTGCCCAAAAATTGGAGCAGCAAGATGTGCTTAGAAAAAAACTGATTTCAGATGTATCCCATGAAATACGTACACCACTCCACATCCTTCAGAGTAATCTAGAGGCCATGATTGATGGGATTTATCCGATAGACCAAGAGCAGATGGAAGTATTGTATGCAGAGGTCGTGAGATTTAGTAGTTTGCTCAGTGGTCTCGATAAACTCAAAAATATTGAAGATGACCATACGGTACTCCATATGGGTGAGATTGAGCTTAATAAGGAGCTTAAAGAAATCTATCAAACTTTTAAAATACTAGCAAGTGAAAGAAAGATTAACTATAAAGCCCATACAAAGCCTTCTGAAGGGGTTGTGATTTTGGCAGATGCCCATGCACTTAAGCAGATATTTATGAATGTTTGCTCCAATGCCTTTAAGTTTACCGAAAAAGGGACTATCAAGATTGAAACAAAAGTGCAGGGTAAGTGGGTGAATATTGTCGTGAGTGATACAGGGATAGGGATTGCGGAAGAGGATATCCCTTATGTGTTTGAGAGAATGTACCGAGGGGATAAGAGTAGAGAGCAATATGAAGGAAGTGGTATTGGTCTGACTATTGTTAAGAAGCTTGTGACAGTACATGGCGGTAAAATAGACATCCAGAGTAAAGAGGGAAAAGGCACTGTGGTCACCATCAAGTTACCGATAGAACATTGGCAAAAACCTAATCCTTCTAAAACCTTATCCATCAAAATTTAACCAACAAAAGGGGTGCCTAGGCACCCCTTTTAACTTCACTATAAACAAGTAGAGTAGATTTGAAATCTGATACTTTAATTAATTAGTAGGAGCTTATGCGTCCTACTACTGGATAAAGATATTTTGAAACGAGTAAAATCATCATCGATTCAATAGGAAGCATCCCTAGTGACTTGACGAGCTTTGAGGTGATCAACACCATAAAAGCCTTATCATAGAGTAAGGTCAACCATAATGAGTTTAATAAAAGTTGGACGAGTATGATCACCAACAAGTTTGAAGCTACAATCCGCCACAAGCTAAGACGCTTTTCGTGAAGTATTTTCCCGTAGATAAATCCTGTCAAAATTGCACTTAATGTAAAACCAGGGAAATAAGCACCACCTACAGGGAAGACAACTGCACCTATAAAGTCTGCTATACCAGCGCCAACGCTAGCATATGTAGGACCAAATAATAGAGCCATCATCACAATAGGGATGAACCCGAAAGTAATTCTTAGTGTTGGACCCAAATAAATTGGGGCCATTCTAACCAATACGATGTTGAGCGCAATGAGTAACGCAAGTGTTACCATGTTTCTCGTAGTGAGTTTGTTTTTCATATGACGCACCTCCTAAAATAAGTAAATAAAAATAGATAGGGCGTCTTCGCTTGGCAGCGGAATGCGACATAAGTACCGCAAGTCAAAGACTTTTCGTCTAGTGGCAACTTCCCGTCCAACTAGCACTTAACGCACTTACATCTACTCTGCCGTCTGTCTATAGTGATAGGATTATTATAACAAAGGATTAGAAAATTGCAACAACAATACATAAAAGATTGCAAGAGCTAGTGGCGAGGGAAGAGAGTTGACACACTAGAGTGAGGGGGTCTATAATCAAAACAAAATAAAGAGGAGGGATCGGTGTGAACATATTAAATGCCAAAGATCCATATGTGATGTTTAGCTTGATCAATACAAAATTAAGAGATGAATGTGAGAGTTTGGAGAAGCTCTGTGATATCTATGAAATAGATCAAATAGAACTTGTGGGGCGTATGGAAAGTATCGGATATACTTATAATAGTCATGTGAATCAATTTACAAAATAGCTCAGGGCATACAAAAGAAGAAAAGAGGAGCAAGATGAACCAACAAGAAAAGCTAAAAAAATATGCAAAGCTCTTGATAGAAGTAGGGATTAATATTCAAAAAGGTCAAGAACTTATGATTGGAGCACCGATAGATGCAGCTTATTTCGTAAGAATGCTGACAGAGTGTGCTTATAGAGTAGGTGCAAAAAAAGTTTATGTGGATTATATAGATGAACAAATCACCAAGATGACTTATGATATGGCACCAGATGAAGCTTTTGAAGAATACCCTAAATGGTTAGCCGATGGAAAAGAAGAATTAGCGAAAAGGGGTTGTGCCTTTTTATCTATTTCAGCATCTAATCCAGACCTCCTAAAGGATGTTGATCCAAAACGTATTGCAGGATATCAAAAAGTAGCAGCAAAAGCATTAGAACCTTATCGACACTACATTCATAATGGAACTGTAGCATGGTGCGTTGCATCTATTCCAACTCAGGAGTGGAGCCAAAAAGTCTTTCCAAATGCATCACCAGAAGAGGCCGAGGGGCTTCTTTGGGACAAGATTTTTACGGCAACAAGAGTCAATGAGCCAGACCCTGTAGAGGCGTGGCGCAAGCATACAGATGCCCTAGCGCATCGTAAACAGTTTTTGACCAAAAAGAAGATTAAATCACTTCACTGCACGGGTCCAGGAACAGATCTTTGCGTGGAACTTGCACAAAATCATATTTGGGAAGGTGGTAGCTCCGTGAGTAAACTTGGTGCGGAGTATGTAGCTAATATGCCCACAGAAGAGGCATTTACAGCACCTTATAAATATGGGGTAAATGGTACTCTGACAGCTACCAAGCCTCTTAGCTATGGTGGTAATCTTATTGAGGAATTTGTGCTACATTTCAAAGACGGAAAAGTAGTAGATTTTAGTGCTGAGCAAGGGTATGACACCCTCAAAAACCTCATAGAGACAGATGAAGGGTCTTGTTATCTTGGAGAAGTGGCTATTGTACCACATAGTTCACCCGTTTCTAAAGCTGGGGTAATCTTCTTTAATACATTATTTGATGAGAATGCATCTTGTCACTTTGCTTTTGGGAATGCTTATCCAGATACCATAGAGGGCGGCACAGTGATGAGTAAGGAAGAGCTTGAAAAAGTGGGGATGAATACATCATTAACCCATGTTGACTTTATGGTAGGGGGGCCAGAGTTTAATATTGAGGCAACCACAGAAGCAGGAGAAGTATTTATGATTTTGGAAAATGGAGAATGGTGTTTCTAAAATCAAAATAAAATAGGCATTGCAAAACAGGATGTTTTTGCAATGCCTATTTTATTTTGATATAATTTAAATTGTATTTATTTTTTAATTAAAGGAAAAGAAGGTGAAGATGTGGGATTTTTGAAAAAACAACTCTTAGATATTATACAGTGGTTAGATGATAGTCAAAATACATTGGTTTATATGTATCCGATGGAAGATCAAGAGATTCAACATGGGGCGCAGCTTACAGTAAGGCCTGGGCAGGCGGCGGTATTCGTTGAAAAAGGCCAAATTGCAGATGTATTTGGGCCTGGTACTCATAAGCTTGAAACTGCTAATCTACCTGTTTTGGGAGATTTGAAAGGATGGGCATTTGGCTTTAAGTCTCCATTTAAGTCAGATATCTTCTTTGTGAATACAAAAGAATTTTTGAATAATAAATGGGGGACACCAAGTCCAGTGTGGGTACCTGATCCACAGTTTGGGCAAGTACAACTGAGAGCATTTGGAACCTATACATTTGCTATTACAAATCCAAGTCAGTTTATCCAAAATATATCAAGTACCAATAAGATTTATACAAAAGATACAATTAATGAACAGCTTAAAGCTTATATTGCTTCTCATTTAGGGGATGCATTAGGAAGCCTTGGGGTTACAGTAGCAAGGATTGCCTCTTTGTATAATGAGATTAGTGAACAAATGATGAGGGATACAAAACAGTCTTTTGAGCACTTAGGACTTGAACTTAGAACGTTTAGCATTGGTAATATTAGCTTGCCGGATGAAATCGAAAAGGCACTTACTGAACTGACGACTATGACCATGAAAGGAAGTATAGGCGCAGAGCAGTTGGCGAAGTATCAAACGCTTAGACAACTGGATATTATGGAGAAGTCTACAGAGAACGATGGACTTAATGCCATGATACAAGGTGGAATGGGACTTGGGATGGGCGTGCATATGGGCAATGCTTTTGCTGGAAATATGACAGGACTTAATCAGATGGGAGCACAGTCACAAGGGCAGGGGCAATCAGTTGCACCGGTACTAGGCGCGGATGTGACAAAAGCTGTGAGTAGTGAGGGAAGGTGTGGTAAGTGTCAGGCTGAGCTTCCGCCTAATGCCAAGTTCTGTATGGCGTGTGGTGAAAAAGTAGAGGCGGTGCTTCCTAAAAATAAGTTTTGCCCAGAATGTGGGACTAAGATGGAACAGACCGCTAAATTCTGTATGGAATGTGGCTTTAAGGTGCAATAAAAAACAGGGGGAAAGTTGTGAAAAGACAATTTAAAATCAATCAAAGGTGGATAAGACTGATACTGACAATAGCCGTTGTGGTGATAGGGGTATATGTTTGTCAAAGTAGTGTGTGGGCAGATGTTGGCAATAATGTGAATCATAGTTCGGGTGGAAGTAGCTCTGGCTATAGTGGGTCAGGAAGTAGTTCAAGTAGTGGGAGCATGGATTTTTACATGATTTATATGCTGATGAGATTGATGTTTGATAACCCAATCTTACTCGTTATTGTGGTGATTCTAGGGGGCGTATTTATGCTGAATAAGCGCCGCGGATATGAACCTACTATACCGAGTTATAGTAGGGGACCTGTGCCTGTAGGACTCTCAAAAGACTATTTGAGTATTCAGCGTCTTGTGGAGGCTGATCCTACTTTTTCAGAGCAAATGATGATAGGTAAAGTCAATAATATGTTTATGAGATTGCAGCTTGCATGGATGAATAAAAGGTGGGAGGAAGCAAGACCTTTTGAGACAGATGCCTTATTTCATACCCATCAGATGCAGTTAGAGCAGTATATCAGTTCGAAACGTACCAACCGTATAGAAGAGATTAATATCAGTAATACAGAAGTGCTTAATTACTACGTGATGGGACAATTTGAGTATTTAGATGTGGAAATTAAGGCTAGGTTTTTGGACTATATTGTAGAAGACCATAGCGGTAGAGTCCTAAAAGGGAGTGACCAAAGACCTGTGCATATGCACTATAAATGGAAGTTGATGCGTAAAAAAGGCGTACATACTAATGAGAGTCATACAGAAGCAACGGAGTGTCCGAATTGTGGGGCTAATATCTCCATCAATCAAGCGGGTAAGTGTGAGTATTGTGGAAGCATTGTGACACAAGGAGATTATGACTGGGTATTATCAGAGATAGAGAGTCTTGGACAATATTAAAAATAGAGGAGAATTGTGATGAGAATATGTGTATTAGATGCAAAAACTTTAGGGAGTGATATTGATTTATCACCACTTAAAGCATTAGGTGAAGTGGAGATATATCCCCTTACGTCTGCAAATCAGGTGGTGGAACGTATTAGGGGAATCGATGTTATTGTAACCAATAAAGTGGTGCTAGGCGAAGCTGAATTAAGTGAGGCGAAGACCGTCAAACTCATAGCACTGACAGCAACAGGATACAATAATGTTGATTTAGAGTACGCAAAGGCAAATCAAATAGGTGTGGCCAATGTGGCGGGGTACTCGACTCAAAGTGTAGCTCAGCATACTTTTGCAATGCTATTCCAGATTCTTGAACAACTCAGTTTTTATGATGAATATGTCAAAAGTCATGCCTATGAAGGTAATGATACGTTTGCCTATATTGAGAAGCCTTTTTATGAGGTGTGTGGGAAACGTTGGGGTATTATTGGGATGGGTGCCATTGGTCAGGCGGTGGCTAAACTTGCTGAAGCTTTTGGGGCAGAAGTGGTGTACTATTCCACATCGGGTCAGAATAATAGTGTAGGTTATCAAAGGCTAGAATTAGAAGAATTACTTAAGAGTAGTGATATTGTTTCTATTCATGCACCACTCAATGAAAAAACAGATAATCTGATAGGTTATGCGCAAATATGCCAAATGAAAACATCAGCTGTTTTGCTGAATCTCGGAAGAGGTAAAATTGTGAATGAGAAGGATCTTGCAAAAGCTTTAAATGAAGAGCGTATAAGAGGAGCAGCTTTAGACGTATTAGAAAAAGAGCCTATTGATGCGAATAACCCGCTCTATACGGTGGTGGATTCATCAAAATGGCTCGTAACACCTCATATAGGGTGGGCAAGTGTTGAGGCTAGGACATTGCTTATACAAGAAGTCGCTCAAAATATTAGAGGTTTTGCTGCAGGAGAAATAAGAAACCGCGTTGTCTAACAGTCTTATTGATAGCATCAAAACAAGCAGCTTCTTCATATGTATGTATATATAGCCTATGGAGGGGTGAAACCATGGAAGCGGTTATACTAATTACGTTGCTTGTCATGTGTATTATTATTGTATTTATACTAGCTGATAATAGTTGGTTTAAGTGGGAAAAAATAGACGAGGATACTCCGGATGCATTTGATGAAGATGATATGGAAGATGAGTTTCAAGAGCTACAAGATGAAGATGAGTCTGAAGAGGATGAGCCAGACGAGTGTGAGGATGATAAGGATACAAAATAAAATAGATGTTTCTATAGACTAAAAGGTGAAGGCATAGGACTTCGCCTTTTTCTTTTACTCTAGGAATAGGGAGATTGTAATAAAAGAGTTGAAAAAAATAATGCATAGTGTTACAATATTATTTGTAGAGTCAAACTCTACAAATAAGGAGGGGAAAATATGAATCCAGAAAGTAAAATTATTGATATTCATCTCGATGACCAGATGAGAGCATTCGGCAAAAAGTTCAAAAAAATGTTTGGTGGGATTGTAGGCGCCATTGTGGTACTTGTATTGATATTGTCTAGTGTTTATAGACTACAAACAGGAACTGTAGGTGTTATTACGAGGTTTGGTAAAATTATGAGAGTTAATGAAAATGCAGGCATACACTTTAAAGTTCCGCTGATAGATAAGGTGCAAAACGTAGATGTGGAAACAGTACATAAAATGGAATATGGTTTTAGAACAGCACAAACAGGATCTGTTAATAATAGTCCAGAGTATGCAGAAGAGATAAATGAAGAACAGGTTATTATTGAAGCGAAAAGTAATAATGCATCGATTATCTTGCTTAATCTTATTGTAAGATATCAGGTATCAGACCCAGTAGCCTATTTATATGAAGTGGATGACTTAGAAGGGACTATGAGACTTGCTTTAGAAGATGTGATACGTAGTACACTTCCAGGGTTTACAATTGATGAAGCTTTGGAGAATAAGGAGATGATTGACCAAGCAATACTACCTAAACTTCAGAAGAAGCTTGATCAATATCAGTCAGGGATTAAGATTGTTCAGGTGACAACACAGAATGTATCTTTATTACCATCAGTAGAAGAAACAAGACAAAAAGTAGAAGAATCTAATCAGTACAAACAAGGAAGAGAAGAAGAATCCCAAAAGTATGCCAATACAGTTGTCCCAAAAGCAGAGGCAGAGGCAACAAAAATGTATGAAGATGCGAGAGGTTATAGTGCACAAGTTGTTGCGGAGGCAAAAGCAGATGTAGCAGAGTTCGAGGCGCTTTATAGTCAATACGTTAAGAATCCTCAAATTGTTAAAGAAAAATACTATATTGAAGCCATGCAACAAGTCTTTACAAATAATGAAATGATTATTGACCAAACAAACCAAGGGAATTTACTAAAATTCTTTTCTGTAGATGGACAAAAGCCTGTGACTAGGGTAGAAGAAGGGGGGAATTAAGATGAAACTTAAAACAACAACAAAAGTGATGATGGGTGTTATAGGTCTAGGAGCACTTGTGGTGTTAGCAAATAGTTTTTATATCGTGGAGCCAGATGAAGTGGCAGTGGTACAGCGATTTGGAAAGATTAATACAGCAGTGATTCGTGAGCCTAAGGCGAAGTTTGTCACTGAGGGGCTCAGCCATTATCCAACACTTCAAAATGTGACATTGATTACAGACAGAGGATTACTTCTCAAAGTACCTTTTGTAGATGAGGTTGAGAAATACAATGCCAAGTATTTGACATATACTTCACGTAAAGAAACAATTAATACTAGTGACAAGCGTAAGTTAGATGTGCAGATGTATGCACAATACCGTATAGAAAACCCAGCAGTGTACAAAATGAAAGTAGGGTCCATGACCAAGCTTAATCAGCTCTTAGATGATAACGTATACCCAGTCGTTATACAATCAGCCAATAAGCTTAAATTTAATGAGTTCTTTAACGATGCGATTATGGTAGAAATGATGGAAGAAAGAAGACAAGAACTTAATAAATCACTCGCTCTACAATATGGGATAGAGGTTATTGATATCGGGATTTATCGCAAAAACTTCCCAGGTTCTACAGTAGCTAGTATCGAAGAGAAGATGAGTAAGGAGATTCAAAAAGAGAGTGAGCGTCTCCGTGCAGAAGGGGATGCTGTGTATGTGAAAGCAGTGGCTGAAACAGACCGTCAAGCCAAAGAAATCATTGCTAAGGCGACAGAGGAAAGTGCTATTTTAAAAGCGGATGCTGAAAAGCAAGCACTAGAAGTTTACCAAGCATCTCTTACAAAAGATGTAGAGTTTTATCGTTTTATCCAACGTATGAATAGTTACAAAGTCATGGAAGGCAAGACAATCTTTGTAGATCAAGACAATGACTTCTTGAAGTACTTAGATGGCTATAATCAAAACTAACAAATGAGGTCAGCTATGGGAAATTTAGTAGGTGTGATGATTGTGAATGGCTACTTAAAGACGCCTAAGTTTGAAGAAATAAGGGCAATGTATGAAGCTGCTGCAACGGCATGTGATATCACATTAATAAGTTGCTATACCAGTGAAATTGTATATGGGATACGAGATGGGAAAGCCTATAATAGTTTGCTAGAAGCATATGAACACATAGATTTTGTGCTCTTCCTAGATAAGGATATTCATCTTGCAAGTAATTTGGAGACATTAGGTATACGGGTGTTTAATTCGTCTAAGGTGATAGAAGTTTGTGATAATAAGGGGCTGACATTCCAAAGCCTGAGTGGTCATCATATTGCTATGCCAGATACGGTGATTGCGCCTCTGGTGTATCCAGGAACCTATAAACCTTGTGATGAAGTGTATGTTAGAGCTATAGGAGACCAATTAGGGTATCCTCTTGTGGTCAAGGAGAGTTTCGGCTCTTTTGGGGAACAAGTGTACTTGGTATCGGACTATGAAGAGTTATGGCAAAAGCATCAACAACTCAGTGATAAACCTCATATTTATCAACAGTTTATCGCAAGTAGCAGAGGACGAGATGTCAGGGTCAATGTCGTAGGGGGTGAGGTGGTTGCGAGTATGCTAAGATTCTCAGAGACAGATTTTAGAGCCAATATTACCAATGGTGGTCAAATGCAGGCTTGGAATTGCCCTGAGGCGTTTGAAACAATGGCATTAAAGGTTTGCGAGGTATTAAAGATAGATTTTGCAGGTGTAGATCTCCTTTTTGGAAATCAAGGGGAGCCTATATTATGTGAGGTAAACTCTAATGCACATATCAAAAATATACTGATGTGTACTGGGGTTAATGTGGCAGAGTCAATTATAGGCTACATTCAGAAGGAGTGTGACCTGTGATTAAAGGATGGCTGGTGTATAGAAAAGAAGATTTAGCAATTAATCAGGTGTTTGCAAAGGCTTTGGTGGCATATGGGTTGCAAGAAGGGTTAGCTATAGAGCTACTTGTATTGGAGGAGCTTCAAATAGGATTAAGTGGTGGAAACCTTGTTGTATGGGATCAAGATGGTGTCAAAAAGCAGCCTGAGTTTGTCATTAATCGTACGAGAAGCAGTCAGTTCGGCTATCAATTGGAACAGATGGGAAGTAGGGTGTTCAATAGTTCAAAGGTGAGTGAGCTGTGCAATCATAAGGGCAAAACCCATCAATTTGTAAGTAGACTTGGTATTCGATCTGTAGATACGGTGTTTTTTGATAAGTCTTATATGAAGATTGAAGAATGTCACCTAGGTTATCCGGTAGTGATTAAAAGTCCAACCGGACATGGTGGGAAACAGGTCTATTTGGCTCAATCTGTTGAAGAAGCCCATCAAATCTTAAGACAAATGGATGAAGATGAGATTGTCATTCAGGCGGTATGTAGTCAGGTTGGCAAAGATGTCAGAGTCTTTGTATTAGGAGAAGAAATAATAGGTGCTATTTGTAGAACATCTGATACGGACTTTAGATCGAATTATAGTCTTGGTGGCCTCGCAGCCTGCTATCAATTAAGTAACAAACAGAAAAGCTTGGTTAAACAAATTGTAGAGGTATTGGACTGTGATTATGTAGGCATTGACTTTATGTTAGATCATAATGAAGAATTTGTATTTAATGAAATAGAGGATGTCGTAGGGAGTAGAACGCTGTACCAATATGGCAATATAGATGTGGCTAAGTGCTATATGGAGTATATTGCAAAAAAACTAAGGAGTGTCAAATGACACTCCTTTTCTTTATTCTTTAATATGTGTAAGTCCTTGGTTGAAAATATGTGAAATATGACTATCCGCTAAAGCATAATACACCACTTTGCCATCTTTGCGAGATTTCACAAGTTTGGCGGATTTGAAAATACGTAGTTGGTGAGAAATGGCAGAATGTGTCATGCCTAATGTGGTTGCTAAGTCGCAGACACACATCTCTGAATAAAATAATGCACTGAGAATACGTATCCTAGTGGGATCGCCAAAAACTTTGAAAAAACTGGCGAGGTCCTGAGAAAGGGTATCATCTAAAAGTTGAGCACGTGCGCCCTGAACAGTATCTTCATGAATGACATTACAACTACAAGTATCAATGGTTTCCCTCATTTGCTATACCTCCTTATCAAATGAGTTTGTTTATAACTAGCGTACCTACTTCGTGAGTGATTGTCAAGATATAAAAAATGTCAAACAATACTATATAAATATTGATAAAGAGTTATTTTAGTTGTAGTATAAAATAAAGAGACTAAGGGGGATGCTATATGATTGATTTTGAAAAGGAATTAGAAAAGTATAAACCAGTATTAGAGATTAACAATATTGAATCAGAGCTCACTAATTATGATTTGAGAGATATTGTTGACCTCATAAAAAATATTGTAAATGAAAATAAATAGGGGGGCTTTATGGAAGTTATTTGTCCGTACTGTGGAAAGATACAAGAGGCACCAGTAGATTGTCTTGGTTGTGGCCAAAATATAAAATGGGTAGATCAGTTATACCGTCAAAGTCAAACAGTTTATACAAAAGGGTATGTATTAGCTGGTGAAAGAAATCTTACTGAGGCACTACAATTTTTAAAAGAGGCTACGCAGCTTAATAAGTATAATGTGATGGCACACAATTTATTAGGGATTATTTATTTTGAGCTGGGAGATGTAGGAAATGCCTTGAAAACATGGATTTTAAGTACCTCAATTCAAAAAGAAGATAATCTCGCATCAGATTATCTTGAAAAGATACATAAAGAGAATAAAGCGTTAGAAAAGTATAAGCAAGCTATTAAACTATATAATGAAGCGGCAGAATACCTTAAAAATAAAAATGATGATATGGCTGTTATTAGGCTCAAAAAAGCCATACACTTACATCAACAATTTGTAGACGCTCGTAATTTACTTGCATTAACGTATATAGAGCAAGCCAAGTATACAAAAGCTATGGAACAAGTTAAGCGTGTATTGGCCATAGATGCCTATAACCCGAATGCATTGCGCTATCTAAAGGAAGTTCAGTATCACCAAGTAGAGTGTAAAAACAAAGAGAATGAGCTACTAGATACCAAAAAACAAATCTCTTTAAAATCTTATGGGGGAGCGCATAAAGTCATTAATAGAGGGCATGTATTAGGTACCGCTATTATTTATTTTATATTTGGGGTAGTGTGTATGCTGTGTGTGCAGGTAGCGCTTGTATTGCCTAGTAAGACAGAGGCATTACAATCTGCACTGGATACGGTGACAAGAAAAGCAGAGGATGACCTTGGTAAATTAAGAGGGAGTTTGGCAGAAGCCAATACTCAAATTACGCTGTTAACCGATGAAAATAAAAAAATTACGGCACAAAAAGAAGAGTTACAATCCATGAATAGTAAATTAGCACAGCAAAGTCGCATCAATACGGTGATTGAACTTAAGAATACTAAAAAATGGGTAGAAGGTGCAGAACTACTTTATCGTATTGCGCCAGAGCAGCTTGATGCGGCGTATAAAGAGCAGTATGATGAGTTGGTCAAAGTGGTGTATCCAAAGGCAGCGGATGTGATTTATGCAGAGGGACTAAGTCAGTATAATAGAAGAGAATACGTTGAGGCATTTGCGCAATTTGAGAAGGTCCAAATGTATGTTCCTAAAACAACGGTTGCAGCCAATAGTCTCTATTATATGGGGATGATCGAAGAACAAAATAGTCAAATGGATAAAGCTATGCAGTATTATGAGACGGTCTGTGCAGAATATAGCGGGATATCAGCTTACTATAAGGCAAAAGAGAGGCTGAAAAAAATAGCGGGGTAACTCGCTATTTTTTTGTGAGAAATAATCTAAAAAACAAATACAATTGACAATATTTGTAAAATGAATTATGCTATAACATATCATTAAAAGTGTGACATAGAAAAATTGACTAAAGAAAAGTTGAGGGAGAGATGCACAATGGAGATGAAGTGTGAAGTAGAGAAAGGTGTATTGCTGGTAACCGTTGTTGGGGAAATTGACCATCATACATCGGTAGAAATAAGAGAAACAGTCGATAGAGAATTTCAAAAAAAACGTGCCAAAAATATAGCTTTTGATTTTGAGAATATACAATTTATGGATAGCTCAGGGATTGGTATGCTCATGGGAAGGTATAGAAATGTAGCGATTTGTGGAGGTAGCGTAGGCCTCTACAATGTGCATGGGAATATTGATAAATTATTGGGTATTTCGGGTGTGTATAAATTAATGAGAGTCTATGCAAATAAATCTGAAGCGATTCAAAAGTTAGCTTAACTGGCAGGAGGGATAAAATGGCTGATCAAAATAAAATGGAGATTACTTTTCAAAGTATTTCAGATAATGAGGCATTTGCTAGGGTAGCGGTGGCGGCATTTTTGTCACAACTAGATCCTACTGTGGACGAGCTCTATGATGTCAAAATGGCGATATCTGAGGCAGTAACTAATAGTATTATTCATGGTTATGGCCATAGGGCAGACTGTGAAGTACGCGTAAAATGTTCTTATGATGGACGGGTTGCGTGTATTGAAATCATAGATGAGGGTGGCGGAATAGTTGATGTTGAGGAAGCTATGAAGGCACTATTCACCACCTCAGAAGAAGATGAGCGTGCGGGATTAGGTTTTACAGTGATGCAGTCAACTATGAATGAGGTAGAAGTGCTGTCAGCGCCTGGCAAGGGAACAACCGTAAAACTCCTTAAACGGTTTATTTAGGCCCACAACTACATAAAAGGAGGTGGGGTATGGACCATACGTTACGGCTCATTATTAAGGCGCAAGAAGGTGATGAGACGGCTAGAGAAATTCTAGTAGAAGAAAACATAGGTCTGGTATGGAGTATTGTGAAGAGGTTTGCAAATAGAGGCTATGACATGGAAGATCTTTTCCAAATAGGGAGTATCGGGCTATTAAAAAGTATTGATAAGTTTGATTTGGGGTATAATGTTAAATTTTCTACCTATGCAGTGCCTATGATTATTGGGGAAATTAAGAGGTTTTTACGGGATGATGGTATGATTAAAGTGAGTCGTTCCTTAAAAGAAGTTGCTTATAAGGCTAGGGTCATTAAAGAAGATTTGATGAAAGCGTTTGATAGAGAGCCAACCATTAATGAAATTGCAGCAGGCCTCGATATGAGTATTGAGGAGGTTGTTGTTGCGTTAGAGGCCAATACAGAGATTGAGTCTTTGAGTGCAGTTATTCATCAAGGGGACGGTAAACCTATTACACTAGAGGATAAACTTGATCAATCACCATCTCAACAAAATAATATGGTAGATAATATTGTATTGGCGCAAGTTATTGATGAACTAGAGCCGTTAGAAAAAGAAATTATACAGTATCGGTATTATGAAGATCGTACACAAACTGAAATTGCACAGGTTTTGGGTATTTCTCAAGTACAGGTATCACGTATTGAAAAACGGATTCTCAAGAAGATGCGCCTTATGCTTAATACCACTTAAAAATCTAGAGAAATCTAGATTTTTTTTGTGGAAATAATTAGAATAATAGGGTAATATATTTTATAAGAGATAAAATATGTTAAAGTAGCAAATATATTAAAGCAACAAATATGTTTAAGTGATATGGCATAGAGGAGAAAGAAATGAAATTAGGTAGAAAATTGACATGGATTTATGTAAATGCATTTTGTACTATGCTAGTGGTTGGGATGCTATTCTTTGGTGGATTTCATAAAGGGGCAAGTGAAGGGGAGTATTTACGGATTGTAGAAATCTCTGATGGGGTGTGGTCTGCCTTTAATAATGTAGTAGAAGAGATTGACTGGGTGAGTGATGTCTGTGCAATGTTTATAAGGGAGGGGCATGAGATACAGCCAATTATCACTCAAAAAATATTGGGGTTAGACGAGGGTATTTTTTGTGTCATTGTTAATGAACAGAATCAGCTTAGATATATAAAAGAAGATAGCAACCAAAATAAAAATAAAGCCTACCAAACATTGGCTATCAATATAAAAAATACCCTTATTGAGAGTAGTAAAAATAAGGAGAAAGGCCTTGTGAGCTTAGGTGACGATATTGTTATAGTGAGTGGGGAAAAGGTGGACCGGGAAGGTGAGTCACAGGTTGTTGTCGTCATCGAAAAGTTGGATGTAGAAGTACTACAAAAACTTGGGATGAGTACTAAAAGCGTGGTCAGAGTAGTTGGTGAAAATCAGTTGCCGATAGAATTATCAGGGCGTAGTGTCAAGCTGTATGGTGAGTATTATATTAGAGAATTAAAAGACTATATTTATACATATAAGCCTATTCCATTAAGTTATGAACAAACACCTTTGTATTTGGAGGTAGCCCAGGTTAAGCGGGTTCAAAATGAGATTATAAGTAAATTTGGTATATTTGGAACACTGATTATCCTAGTGGGACTACTCAGTAATGCCTTTGTATATTGGCTTATTCATAATTTAGTTATTAAACGTATTGTCAAGATGAATGAAGCGGTTGAGAAAGTTTCAGCAACAGAACTTAGGCCTATTTCTTTTGGGGATTTAGGCAAAGCGGATGAAATTACAAGCTTAACTTGTGAAATTAACAAGATGATTAATAGGGTTAATGAAGTGAATGGAGATTTGAAATATCTAGCTAATTATGATGTTTTGACAGCAATCTTGAATCGACGTAAGTTAATGGAATACATGAATGAGATGGAAAAAGAAAATAAGACGTATTCACTTTTCTTGATAGATATTGATCATTTTAAGGGAATTAATGATAATTTAGGCTATGAAATGGGAGATGAAGTACTTAGAAAAGTAGCTCAGGAATTAGTGGGTTTTAAAAGTAATGGTGTACAGGTTGGTCGTTTAGGTGCAGACCAGTTTGTGCTCATTAGACAGCCGTATATGTTATCAGAGCAAATTATGAGTTTTTCAGATCAAATACTCAATAAGATGAATGATATTCATATTGAAAGTGATAAAAAATATGAGATGAGTGTCAGTGTTGGTGTTGCCAATTGTCCGGAGCATTCTACTTCTCCAACGAGGCTCTTAGCTTATGCTGAATATGGTTTGCAACAGAGTAAGGCATTTGGTGGTGGACAAGTTACGCTGTTTACTAAAGAGATTTTGGCAAGCTATGATATGGAAACTAAAATACAAGAGGGGATAGAGGGCAATGAGTTTGTTGCATACTATCAACCTATTTATGATGTCAAAACAGGTGAAATTAATAGTATGGAAGCACTTGTGAGATGGCACAGAGAAGAAGGAATGATTTTCCCTGATCAGTTTATCCCAGTAGCTAAGCGTGCTGGTCTTATGCAAGAGATTGATAAGCAGGTGTTTGTGGATGCCTGTAAAATGTGTGCTTATTTCAAAGAGGTGTATGAACGCTATCCGGTAGTGTCTGTAAACGTCTCATATGGGTGGCTCATACAACCTGATTTTAAGACGTTTATTTTGGATACAATCGAAGAGGTTGGTATTCCGTGTGATAAAGTGAAGCTGGAAATGACAGAAGATGAGATTATAGAGGATATGAATATGGTGCTAGAACAGCTCCATGAGTTGCGTCGGAGAGGTATTCAGATTGCGTTAGATGATTTTGGGGTGGGATATTCTTCGTTAAATTACTTAAAGTCGTTACCTATAGATACGCTTAAGATTGATAGGAGTTTGATTTCTAATATTGAGGGAGACCGTAAAAGTTTATCAATTGTTAATACAATTATTCAGATGGCCCATACATTAGAATTAGATGTTGTATGTGAAGGGATAGAAAATAGGCATCAACTAGATATTCTGAAAAAATTAAGGTGTGATAAAATACAAGGGTATTATTTTAGTAGACCAATTGAACGAGAGGCATTTATTATGTATACAAATAGGTTTGAGAAACATTATATAGAAGCATAAAGACATAAAAAAGACCAGTAGTATTTCGTGTAAGTAGCGAGGTGCGCAGCTGGTCTTTTTTTATTTTCAAGAGAAAAAATGAACGATTAATTATAAACAAAATAAAAAGTTCAGACAATATATTGACTAAAATCCGAACATATGATAAAGTTTATTAATAAATGTTTGGAAAAAAGAGAGGGGACTACTTATGAGCCTGTGTCGTGTGTTTGTAGAAAAAAGAAAAGGTTTTGATGTAGAAGCTACGAGATTGCAGAGGGAAATACAAGAATTTTTACATATAGAGCAAGTCCGAAATGTACGGATTTTGAATAGATATGATGTGGAACATGTCACAGAGGAGGTCTATAAAAAAGCACTACATACTATTTTTTCTGAGCCTCAAGCTGATGCCATCTATGAAGAGGTTATGCCAGAGCTTACAGGGTTCGTATTTGCAACAAGCTATCTTAAAGGGCAGTATGATCAAAGAGCAGATTCTTGTGTGCAATGTATGCGTGTCTTAGATAGTGCATTAGAACCAGTTGTACAAACAGCTAAGATTTATGCAATTGAGGGTGACTTTACTCAGGAGCAAATCAACAAAATGAAGAAACATCTTATTAACCCTATTGAATCAGAAGAAGTGTCTTTAGATAAACCCGACTCATTAGATATGACCTATCCAATGCCAGAGGCGATTAAGATTGTAGAAGGATTTAGAGATTATGAAGATGAAGCGTTAGAGGCTTATAGACAAGAACAAGGTCTTGCTATGAGTCTTGAAGATTTGATTTACTTCCAAGATTACTTTAAATCCATAGATAGAGATCCAAGCTTTACAGAAATCAAAGTAGTGGATACTTATTGGTCAGATCACTGCCGTCATACTACATTTATGACAGAACTAACAGCTATAGATATTGAGGGAGATAAAGCATCAGAACCAGTGGTGGATGCACTCAAAATGTATCACGAGATGAGAGATGAGCTCTACGTGGGTAGAGACAAAAAAGTAAGTCTTATGGATATGGCGACTATTGGAACCAAATATCTCAAGAAACAAGGCAAATTAAAAGGGCTTGTAGAGTCAGCAGAAATTAATGCTTGTACCATAGAAGATGCGATTACTGTAGATGATCACAAGGAAGACTACCTTATCCTATTCAAAAATGAAACACACAATCATCCAACAGAGATCGAACCTTATGGCGGGGCTGCAACATGTCTTGGCGGTGCTATTCGTGATCCACTATCAGGAAGAGCCTATGTATACCAAGCAATGCGTGTGACAGGGGCAGCGGATCCTAATGCGTCATTAGAAAACACTTTAAGTGGTAAATTACCACAGCGTAAGATTACACGAACAGCAGCTAATGGCTATAGTGCATATGGTAACCAAATTGGACTCGCTACAGGAGAAGTCAAAGAGTACTACCATGAGGGGTACAAGGCAAAACGTCTTGAAGTAGGAGCGGTAGTCGGTGCGGTCAAAAAAGAAAATGTAAGACGTGAAGAGCCAGAAGCAGGGGATATTATCTTGCTTATCGGAGGTGCTACGGGTCGTGATGGATGTGGTGGTGCAACAGGTTCGTCTAAGGAGCATACAGAGGACTCCCTTAAAACATGTGGTAGTGAGGTCCAAAAAGGAAATCCTGTAGAGGAACGTAAGCTCCAAAGGCTCTTTAGAAATCCAGAGTTTTCTAGAGCAATCAAACGTTGTAATGACTTTGGTGCGGGCGGCGTTTGTGTAGCAATCGGAGAGATTGCAGAAGGTCTTATTATTGATCTAGATGCAGTACCAGTCAAATACAAAGGGTTAGATGGGACAGAGCTTGCTATTTCTGAATCTCAAGAACGTATGGCTATAGCCATTGAAGCAAAGGACGAAGCAAGAGTGAAAGAACTTTGTCAGATGGAAAATTTAAATGCAGTGAAAGTAGCTGTCGTAACAGAAGAAAAACGTCTTGTAATGAAATGGCAAGATGAAGCAATCGTTAGTATTGACCGTAGCTTCTTAGATAGTGCAGGGATTACTCAAAAGAAAGCCGTACAGATTACAGCACCAAATCTCAATGAGCAAAGTGCAGCGCTTACAAAAGAAAACGTATTAAATACATTATCAGACCTTAATATAGGGTTACAAAAAGGATTAGGTATTCAGTTTGATGGAACAATTGGTGCAGGCAGTGTCCTCATGCCTTATGGTGGTAAGAATCAGCTGACCAAAGAAGTAGGGATGGTAGCAAAAGTGCCAGTGCTCACAGGTGAAACAACGGCTGCAACTTATATGACACACGGATTTGATCCGTATCTCTCAGAGCAGTCACCTTTCCATGGTGCACTGTATGCAGTGGTAGAGAGTGTTGCTAAACTGGTTGCACTTGGAGCAGATTATACCAAGACATTTTTATCTTTCCAAGAGTACTTTGAAAGATTAGGAGATTCAGCGGAAAAGTGGGGTAAACCAACAGCAGCATTACTTGGCGCCCTTAAGGCCCAAAAAGAATTAGGGATTGGAGCAATCGGGGGTAAAGACAGTATGTCAGGCACATTTGAAAACCTCCATGTACCACCAACACTTATTTCCTTTACCTGTAACTTAGGTGACGCAGCGCATTGTGTCAGCGGTAGCTTCAAACAAGCAGATAGTCAAATTGTAACAGTGACCATACCAAAAGATGAGCAAAACATGCCAAACTTTGAGGTGATGCATAGTGCTTATACAAAAGTTCATCAGCTTGCCGTAACTGGGCAACTTAGAAGTGCTTATAGCATTGGAAAAGGAGGTCTTGTTGCAGCAATTACACAGATGGCAATTGGAAATGATATTGGTGCAGTGATTGAAACACTAAATGGTAATCCGTTTGATGCAGCATATGGAGATCTTGTACTTGAAGTCAGTGCTGAGGTTGCAGCTCAAATGACTGAAGCATGCTTTGGTGTGGTTGGAAAAACACAAGAGCAACAAGAAATCACTATCAAAGATGTGACTTATAGCATAGAGGAAGCAAAGGGACAACTTCAAAAACCACTAGCAGCTATCTTTGCAGATCGCGGAGAAGATGTGGTAGATGCACCAGATGCAACAACATGTGTTCCTAGAAAAATATACATTGCAAAAAATCAAATTGCTAAACCAAAAGTAGTCGTACCAGTATTCCCAGGTACAAACTGTGAATTAGATACTCGAAGAGCTTTTGCAAAAGCAGGAGCAGAAGTAGAAGAAGTTCTATTCGTGAATAACACACCGAACGCTATTTTGGACTCTGTAGCGCGTCTAGAAAAAGCCATTTCAAGTGCACAAATTATTGCATTCCCAGGTGGTTTCTCAGCAGGGGATGAGCCAGATGGTAGTGGTAAGTTTATTAGTAGTGTTATGAGAAGTGAAGGACTAAAAGAAGCGCTTCATAAACATCTTTATCAAAGAGATGGGCTTATGTTAGGTATTTGTAATGGGTTCCAGGTACTTGTGAAACTTGGACTATTACCTTATGGAGAAATTAGAGATATGGATGAAAACTGTCCGACTTTAACATACAATACAATCGGAAAACATATATCAGTTATGGCGAAAACAAAAATAACAAGTACAAATTCACCTTGGTTAGAAAATGTGAACGTAGGAGAGCAATATGAAATTGCCCTATCACATGGTGAAGGACGTTTTGTTGCACCACAAGAAGTCTTAGATGAACTCCTTGCAAATGGTCAGATTTTTAGCCAGTATGTAGATGCCAAAGGTACTCCAGTAGGAGCTGGCAATATTAATATCAATGGTAGTATGTATAACATTGAGGGGATTGTATCTTTAGATGGTCGTATTATAGGAAAAATGGGCCATAGCGAACGTGTAGGGAACTATGTACATCAAAATATTCCTGGAAACAAAGATCAAAGAATATTTGAGTCAGGGGTTAAATATTATCGTTAAGGGTTATAAAAAATTTGAAGGAGGAGAAACAACATGAAAATAGCATTTGTTATGGGAAGTGACTCAGATTTGCCGGTAGTAGAAAAAGGCGTTGAGATTGTACGTTCTTTTGGGATTGAGGTTGAAGTACGTATTATTTCAGCACACCGTACACCTTATATTGCAGAGCAGTTTGCAAGAGATGCAGAGGTAAATGGGGTTGGTGTCATTGTAGCAGCAGCAGGGAAAGCAGCACACTTAGGAGGTGTGCTTGCTGCCTTTACCACACTTCCAGTTGTGGCACTACCTATCAAGTCAAGTACAATGGATGGTCTTGATTCGCTCTTATCAATGGTGCAGATGCCACCAGGTATTCCAGTAGCTACAGTAGCTATTGATGGGGCAGTTAATGCAGGGTTATTAGCACTTCAGATATTGGCTATAGCAGACGCAGACTTACGTCAAAAGCTCAAAGAGTACAAAGAAGATATGGCAGCAAAAGTGATTGCAAAAGATGAAGAAGTGAGAAATAGATATCAATAATAGGATTTTATTTAATCAATTCATGGGAGGGTTTAGAGATGGAAAAAAGAGAGTTATTATATGAAGGTAAAGCAAAAAAAGTATTCAAAACAGATAGCCCAGCACATTACGTGGTATCTTACAAAGATGATGCAACAGCATTCAACGGGGAAAAAAAAGGAACAATCGGGGGTAAAGGTGTTGTGAACAACCGTATGAGTAACATGGTGTGCCAAATGTTAGAAGCAAAAGGTATCCCAACGCACTTAGTAGAAGAGCTTAATGACCGTGAAACAGTTGTAAAAGCGGTAGAAATCGTGCCATTAGAAGTGATTGTACGTAACGTGGCAGCGGGTTCATTCTCAAAAAGATTTGGTGTAGAAGAAGGGACAGTACTTCAAAACCCTACACTTGAATATTGCTTAAAAGACGATGCTTTAGGGGATCCAATGATTAATGACTATCAAATTTTAGCATTAGGCCTTGCAACACAAGAAGAATTAGCAGTCATGAGTGATATTACTTTCAAGGTGAATGACCTCTTAAAAGAGTATTTTGACAAAGTAGGTGTTAAGCTTATTGACTTCAAAATTGAACTTGGACGCGTAGATGGCAAGATTATCTTAGCAGATGAAATTTCACCAGATACATGTAGATTCTGGGACAAAGAAACAAACAAAAAATTAGACAAAGACCGTTTTAGAAGAGACCTTGGTGGGGTAGAAGAAGTTTACCAAGAGATGCTTAGTCGAATTACAAAATAAGAGGGGGAACGACAATGTGTGGTGTAATGGGCGTTTATTTAAACCAGCGAGATGACGCAGCCAGATTTGCTTACTATGGTTTGTATGCTCTCCAACATCGTGGCCAAGAGAGTGCGGGGATTACGGTTAATCAAGATGGTGTATTAGATAGTGTTAAAGGGATGGGGCTTGTAGCAGATGTATTTGGTGAAAAAGACCTTGAAAACCTTAAAGGGAATATTGCAATTGGTCATGTGCGTTATTCAACTGCAGGAGGCAAAGACATTAGTAATTGTCAGCCGTTAGTAGCCAAGTATAAGCATGGATCTATTGGTCTTGCACATAATGGCAACCTGACAAACAATGAAAGTATCAGAGAGATGCTTGAAGATAATGGGACCATATTCCAAACAACAACAGACTCAGAAGCAGTCCTTAACCTGATTGCGAGACATTATAAGCGTGGGATTGAAAGTGCCATTCGTAATACCATGAGTTTATTAAAAGGTGCTTATGCCATCGTGATCACAACAGAGGATCGTCTCATCGGCATTAGAGATCCACATGGATTAAGGCCGCTATGTCTTGGTAAGTGCAAAGATGGGTATGTACTTGCATCAGAGAGCTGTGCATTAGATGTTGTAGATGCTGAGTTTGTTAGAGATATTGATCCAGGAGAGATGGTTATTATTGATGCAGATGGTGTCCATAGTATCGAACCAACGAACTGGTGCCAAAAGAAGCTTTGTGTTTTTGAGCTGATTTATCTTGCAAGACCAGATAGTACAATTGATGAGACAAATGTGTATCAGTTTAGACAAATCACAGGGCGTATTTTAGCTAATGAAGCTAAGATTGAGGCAGATATGGTCATGCCAGTACCAGACTCAGGCGTACCATCCGCTATTGGATTTGCTAATGCATCAGGTATTCCTTATATGGAAGGGCTTGTTAAAAACCGTTATATCGGTCGTACGTTTATCCAGCCAACACAGGAAATGAGAGAAAATGCTGTTAAGATCAAGCTGAATCCGCTGAGACAAAATCTTGAAGGCAAGCGTGTCGTAATGATTGATGACTCTATTGTACGCGGGACAACATGCAAGCGTATTGTAGAGCAAATTCGTAAAGCAGGTGCAAAAGAGGTGCATGTATGTATTACATCACCACCAGTTGAATACTCTTGCTACTTTGGAATTGACACACCTTATAGAGAATATCTCATTGCAGCCAATAAGAGTGTTGAAGAAATCAAAGATTATTTAGGGGCTGATAGTCTCACCTATCTCTCATTAGAGGGACTCAAGGAAGCGTGTAAAGAGGGTAATGACTTCTGTAAAGCTTGTTTTAATGGGAATTACCCAATGGAAGTACCAATGCAACAAAAGCCATGCCAAAAAGGATGCTAGGAGGAAAAGTGATGTCAGAGAAAATTACATACCAAGATGCGGGTGTTGATGTACACCGTGGCTACGAAGCTGTAGCACAAATGAAAAAACACGTACAATCTACTTTTACAAGTGGTGTTCTGATGGATATCGGAAGCTTTGGGGGAGCCTTTTCACTAGGTGCTTTCAAAGGAATGGAAGAGCCTGTTCTTGTATCAGGTACAGATGGGGTAGGAACAAAGCTTAAACTAGCTTTTGAGATGAATCGTCATGATACAATCGGTGTGGACTGTGTGGCAATGTGTGTGAATGATATTTTATGTTCAGGTGCAACACCACTTTTGTTCCTTGATTATATTGCAACAGGAAAGATTGACCCTGCTCATGTAGCAGATATTGTCAAAGGTATTAGCGATGGATGCCGCGAGAGCTTATGTGCACTTGTTGGCGGAGAAACTGCTGAAATGCCAGGGTTTTATTTAGATGGTGAGTATGATGTGGCAGGGTTTGCAGTGGGGATTGTAGACCGCACTAAGATGATCGATGGCAAGAGTATCAAACCAGGAGATGTGATTGTAGGGTTACCATCATCAGGTGTTCATAGTAATGGCTATTCTCTTGTAAGAAAACTATTAGAAGTCAAAAATGTAGACCTTAATGAACACAGTGATGTATTGGGAGAAACTTATGGAGATGCTTTCTTAAGACCAACTAAGCTTTATGTCAAAGCGATTCAAAAAGCCAAAGAAGCTTGTGTGCTCAAAGGGGTTGCTCATATTACAGGTGGCGGGTTTATTGAGAATGTACCACGTATGCTTCCAGAAGGCGTGAGTGCATCACTTAATCTTGGGGCTATTGTTAAGCCTAAAGTGTATGCGTTTTTAGAAGAAGCATCAGGGCTTGGCACAAATGAACTTTATAATACCTTTAATATGGGGATTGGGATGATGATTGTTGTAGATGCAGCAGATGCCCAAAAACTTGTAGATGCTTTAGGGGAAATTGATGAGAAAGCATATATTATCGGGGAGATTGTGGCAGGAGATCAAGGAGTGATTTTATGCCAGGATTAAAACTGGGTGTATTAGTATCCGGTTCGGGAAGTAACTTGCAAAGTGTTATTGATGCAAGTTTAGCCAAAGAGATAGAGAGTCATGTGGTTTGTGTGATTTCTAATAAAGAAGCAGCTTATGGTTTGGAACGTGCAAGAAACCATGATATTGCAGCTTATTATGTAGATCCTAAAAGTCCAGAATATGACCGTGAAGTTTTACAAAAGCTAGAGGAGAGTCAAGTCGATATGGTCGTTCTAGCAGGTTATCTTAAAATCGTGCCAAGTGAGATGATTGCCAAATACAGAGGACGTATCATTAATATTCATCCATCCTTACTCCCTAAATTTGGGGGTAAGGGGTACTACGGTATTCGTGTCCATGAAGCGGTATTAGCTGCAGGAGAAAAAGAAAGTGGCGCAACAGTTCACTTTGTAGATGAAGGAATCGATACTGGGAAGACGATTGTTCAAAGAAGTGTACCTGTATTGGCTGAGGATCAGCCTAGTGATTTGGCAGCTAGGGTACTTCATGAGGTGGAACATCGTATATTAGTTGAAGCTATTGGGCAGCTTGAAAAGGGGGATTTTGCATGAAAATATTAATCGTAGGGAATGGCGGCCGTGAGGCAGCTATTGCACATACACTTTTAAAGTTTAATCCAGAGGCACAGATTTTTGTAGCACCAGGAAATGGTGGGACAGCAACCATGTGCCAAAATATTGATTTGTCAGTAAGTGATTTAGAGGGCTTGCTTGCATTTGCAAAATCCGAAAATATTGAGCTGACAGTGGTTGGTCCTGAAGTGCCACTTGTAGAAGGGATTGTAGACTTGTTTGAGAAGGAAGGGCTTAAGGTATTTGGCCCTAATAAACAATGTGCAACCTTTGAAGGTAGCAAAAAGTTCACCAAAGAATTTTTGATGCGTCATCATATTCCTACTGCACGTTATGAGAGTTTTTCAAAAAGCCAAAAACAAGAAGCGCTAGAAGCTGTAGCAAACTTTAGTTTGCCAGTTGTTGTGAAGGCGGATGGGCTTGCAGCAGGTAAAGGGGTACTCATTTGTGAGACCCATGAAGATGCGAAATTAGGAATAGAACAAATCTTTGCAGATAAATTCCAAGGGGCGGGAGAGGATATTGTCCTTGAAGAATTCCTAGTAGGAACAGAAGCCTCCTTGTTATGTTTTGTAGATGGCAAAGTGATGGTGCCTATGGAGACTGCAAGAGATTACAAACGTGCCTTAGATGGGGATGAGGGACTTAATACAGGAGGAATGGGTGGTTTTTCACCCAATCCTATTATGACAGAAGAAGTCATGTCAAAAGTAAAGGCTCAAATCTTAGATCCCATTATGGATGGTTTCAAAGCAGAAACCCTAGACTTTAAAGGCATATTATTTATTGGGCTCATGATAGACCAAGGGGAACCTAAGGTACTAGAGTTCAATGTGAGATTTGGTGATCCTGAGACCCAGAGTGTACTGCCAAGACTACGTACCAATTTATTAGATGTATTGATGGCTTGTGTAGATGGGACATTAGATGAGATGACATTAGAATGGGATGAAAATCCTAGTGTGACAGTCGTGATTGCAAGTGGTAACTATCCTGAGTCTGGAAGTCGTGGACTTGAGATTACAGGGCTGGGCGATGTGGATGCTGGAACATTTGTGTATCATGCAGGGACAGTACTAGAAGGAAATCAAATCATGACTAATGGTGGCCGCGTCTTAGCTGTAACACAGGTAGGAGAGTCATTAGAAGTTGCAAGAAATAAGGTTTATGAAGAAATACAAAAAATACACTTTGAAAACATGCGTTACCGTAAGGATATTGCATCTTTATAAGTACAAAAAATCATAGAAGAGAGTCTCTAACATAGTAGGTGTTAGGGGCTCTTTTTTGTGACTTAATACAAATCAAAATAAGTATATCTTTTGTGTTTTTAGTCATAATAAACCTTATCGAATAGATGTAAAAAGGAGTGATAGGAGTGGGGCAAGAGGTATATATCAAACCAGATAAAAGAGTGAGTGTGATTGCCCAACCTATTATTAGGTTAAAAGACGTTGCAGAAGTCAGTGCCGAGAAAATAATCCTCAAGGAGATTGAGAATTTATGTGTTTTTGAGGTTAAAAACACATCTCAAAAAAAGTCCTATGTCATTTCAATCATTGACATGATTCAGGTCATTACGACACGTTTCCCAGATGTAACAGTGTCTAATGTGGGGGAAATGGATACGATTATTCATTTTTTGCCAGAGCCTATCAAAGTAAAGCCTTGGATGGAGTTCATCAAAGTAGCGGCTATTTGTATCATTATTTTTGCGGGGGTAAGTGTAGCTATTATGGCCTATCATATTGATACCTCTATGGGGAGAACGTTTATGATTCTCAATGAAGTGTTTACAGGCAAGTATGAGAAGAACCCTCTTTATATTACGATTCCTTATGCTATAGGGATTCCTTTTGGGACACTGATTTTCTTCAATCATATTGGTACAAAAAAAATAACTGAGGACCCTACACCTATAGAGGTAGAGGTTAATGGTTATGAGACACAAGTAGAGGATACGATGATTGATACTCTGACTAGACAGAAGAAAAAAGGAGGAGCACAATGAGGCTGTTTTTGAGCAGAGCACTATGTGTTTTGTGGGGATTTAGCAGTGGTACGATTATCTCAACAGGTATTGTAGCTTTTATTACAGCTATTGGTATTGTTCCAAGATTGGTTATGAAGGCTCAGATAACTAAGCATTTTTATGCTATAGGGACAACAGCGGTTATTGCAGCGACATGCGGTATGATTTGGAGTATAGAGGGGATAAGATTACCTATACCCAAGGTGATATTAGGTGTGCTTGCTTTTGGATTTGGTATATTTGTAGGGTGCTTGGCAATAGCAATTGCGGAGATTATTAATGTGATGCCTGTAATGGATAGAAGGCTTCATATCAAAAATGGTCTCCATTGGTTTATTATTTCTTTTGCGATAGGGAAAATGATAGGTGCACTCTATTACTGGCAATACCCTAATTTTTTAGTAACAGGATAAAGGAGGAACGTGTATGGCGAACGTACAAAACTTAAAAAAAAGTTATGATCAAACAATTAAGAAACATTCTCCTAAAAACAATGTACTTCAAAATTCATGGCGTGCATTTTGGGTAGGAGGAAGTATTTGTTTAGTAGGGCAGGTGCTTACGAATATTTATCTTAATATGGGACTAGTCAAAGACGTTGCAGGTACATTTGCAACGGTAACCCTTATTTTTTTGAGTACAGTACTTACAGCATTTAATGTTTATGACAAGATTGGTAATTATGCTGGTGCAGGAAGTATTATTCCTATTACTGGATTTGCTAATTCGATGGTTAGTGCAGCGATGGAGTTCAAAAAAGAAGGATTTGTCTTTGGGATGGGCGCACGTATTTTTGCAGTAGCAGGCCCAGTTATTGTATTTGGAACAATCGCTAGTGTGATTGTTGGTTTGATTTACTATTTGTTGTAGGAGGTAGCGTAGATGGGCAGAGTAGGAAACCAGACAATTGTCTTTAAAGAGCCACCAGTTATTGCAGAGGTTTATGCAACAGTAGGGCCAAAAGAAGGACAGGGACCTATGGGGCAGTACTTTGATAAAGTATTAGATGATGAACTTATGGGTGAGAAAAGTTGGGAGAAGGCCGAGAGTACTATGGTTAAACAAACAGTAGAGGGGCTCTTAAGGCGCAGTCAAAAATCACCCCAGGATATTCAATATATTTTTGCAGGAGATCTCCAAAATCAAATTTGTGGGAGTTATTTTGGAATAAGAGATTTTAATATTCCGTTTTATGGCCTTTATGGTGCATGTTCGACTATGGGGGAGGCGATAGGGCTTGGAAGTATTATGATTGCTGGAGGGTTTGCAGACCAAGTAATAGTAGGTGCGAGTAGTCACTACTGCACTGCCGAAAAACAATTTAGATACCCATTAGAGTATGGTGGACAAAGACCACTTACCCAGCAGTGGACTGTAACAGGTGCAGGGTATGCGCTGCTACAACGTAATGGTGTAGGACCTAAGGTGCATGCGATTACACCCGGTAAAGTTGTCGATTTTGATGTTAAGGATGTTTATAATATGGGAGCAGTTATGGCACCTGCCGCAGTGGATACCATTATTACGCATCTCAAAGATACCAATCAAAGACCTGCGGATTATGATGTCATTGTGACAGGTGATTTGGGTCAATGCGGCCTTGAGATTGCTATAGATCTTGCAAAGCAAGTGGGAGTGGATCTTAGCCAAGTGATGACGGATTGTGGTGTGATGATGTATGATGACGACAAGCAAGATACCCATGCAGGTGGCAGTGGGTGTGGGTGTAGTGCCTCACTATTTTGTGGGTATTTCTACAAGATGCTTAAGCAAAAAAAATATAAAAAAGTATTACTGGTACCAACGGGTGCACTGATGAGTGTGGCGTCTACTCAGCAAGGAGAAAGTATCCCTGGGATTGCTCATGCTGTAAGTGTATGGATGGAATAGGAGAGCGTTATGGAGACATTATTAGAATACGTGAGAGTGTTTATTGTTGGTGGACTCGTATGTGTTGTTGGCCAGATTTTGATGGACAGGACTAAGCTTTTGACAGGAAGAATTATGGTATTATTCTTGTTAGTTGGAGCATTTTTGACGGCAATAGGTGTATATGAGCCTTTTGTTGAGTTTGCAGGAGCAGGTGCTACAGTACCTATTATGGGTTTTGGTTATGCTTTGGCAAAAGGAGCTATTGAAGAGGTAGCTAGGGAAGGACTTATAGGCGTTATGACAGGAGGGCTTAAGGCAACGGCAGCAGGTATTACAGCGGCTATTACATTTGGCTATTTGGCAGCGCTCTTTTCTAACCCCAAAAGTAAATCATAAGGACAAAAAAGAGCATCATGGAGATGCTCTTTTTTGCTGTGGTATATTTTTGTATTAAAAAACACAAAAGTATGACTATATTTTAAAATTGTGTTATAATAAAATAAATTCAAAAAGCTACTGTAAAGGGGGGGAAGCGGTGCTTAATGATAAAAATATATTTAAGAAGTTTGAGCAGACTATTTGTTTTATGCGGTGGATTTTGGTTTTTATTACCCTTTTTTCACTAGATAATAGTATTTATTCAAACTTAAGATTGTTTGAATCGATTTGTGGTGTATTACTGCTGATGGGGATATGGAATGTAGTTGTATATATACTTGTTCAAAAAATAGAGGGACTCTATGTTTATAGACATATATTAGGGGGCATAGAGATTATCGTAGATCTAGTTTTTGTGGCAAGTATTGCAAAGGTGTTTGGAAACTATAGCAATAGTTCTATTTATATTTTTCATGTGCTGATTAGTATTATTGCTTATATAAGATATATTGACTTACCAATAGTGTGGGTGATGCAGGCATTAGTTGTCCTAGATATGTGGTGGATTAATCAATCAATTTATACACATTATTATAATCTCAAAAACATGACATTTGAGGCTGCATTAGTAGTCATTGGAGGGCTTGGATTTTTGTTTTATTATGTGATCAAAGAGTTTGAGCGACTTAGGATGCTGGTAGATGTGCAGAGTAATGATGTAAGGGGACTTAAACAGAACATTATCGAGATGAATAGTTTAAGTGAGATGAGTCAATTATTATTTGAGAGTCAATCCAAAGAAAGTATTATGAGGAACCTTTTGGAAAACATCCAAAAAGCCACAAGCCAAGAAGGTATTTCGGTGTTTTTGTATGGAGAAAATGGTGTAGAGAGTGATGCTAAATTGTATCATTTTGCTGCCACTAAAAAATACTACAACAGTGATGTGATGCCATATGAAGTTGTTTACAACCAAAAAGAAGTAGAAAGTCTAAGAGAGAGACGAGAATATCGCTTTTGTATACAGAATTATGAACCAATCATGAGTACCAATTCAAAATGCAAAGATTTATTCAAGACTTTGCTAGGAGAAGATGTTAAGCCTTTTATTTATTTGTTTAACATGATGAATGGTGATGAAAGTATTGGTATGGTCATGTGTAATATGAGTGTGCGTATGACAACTGAAACTTGTCGTAATATTGACCGTATGGTTGAGCATGCAGGGATTGCACTGTTTAAGGCAAGTCAGCTAGAGAAAGAACGTAGTAAATCTATTTATGATACCTTAACAGGGGTAAAGTCAAGAGTAAGTATCAATGAGACATTGCCTATGATGATGAAGCAAGTGAGAGAAGACCATGCGAGTTTAGGTGTTTTATTTATAGATATTGATAATTTTAAGAAGTTTAATGATACTTATGGCCACAGTGTAGGTGATGTGGTATTACGTGAGGTGGCTAGAACGCTGAGACAGTACTCGCCAGGGGATAGCTTGGTAGGGCGTTATGGTGGAGAAGAATTTTTGGTGGTATTTTATGATGTAGATGAGCAAAAAGCCATGGAGCAAGCTGAGTATATTAGGCAAAAAGTGTCAGAGATTGATTTGCAAAAACTCCTAGATATTAATACACAAATTACAATTAGTATAGGGGTGGCATTGTATCCTAATCATGCCCTGGGTATGGATTTGTTAGTTGAATATGCAGATGAGGCAATGTATGTTGCGAAGAAAGTTAAAAATAAAGTAAGCATTTATCAAAAGTGCAAGTGTAAGGAGAATGAACATGAAAACTAGAATTTTGGAGTTATTAGAAGAAAATTGCAGATATCAGGCAGAAGATATGGCCATTATGTTAGGGGTATCAGCAGCTGAAATTACATCTATGATTAAGACATTAGAAGAAGAAAAAATTATTTGTGGTTATAAGGCACTTATTAATTGGGATAAGGTGGAGAATAAAGAATTAGTAACTGCTCTTATTGAAGTTAAGGTAACCCCTCAAAGAGGAGAAGGGTTTGATAAAATCGCTACACGTATTTATAACTTTAAAGAAGTCAAATCTGTATACCTTATGTCCGGTGGATTTGATTTAACAGTTATTATTGAAGGCAAGACAATGAAAGAAGTGGCATTGTTTGTAGGGCAAAAGCTTGCGCCACTAGAGAGTGTCCTGAGTACAGGAACACATTTTGTACTCAAAAAATACAAAGACCATGGCATTACATTTGAAGAGACAAAAAGAGATGAAAGGATGATGGTTTCACCATGAGAACAGAGTCATTTATTGCACAAAAGGTAAAAGAAATGCCACCTTCTGGCATTAGAAAGTTTTTTGACGTGGTGAATGAGATGGGAGATGCCATTTCTTTAGGGGTTGGGGAGCCAGACTTTGATACACCTTGGCATGTCAGAGAAGAGGGGATTTATGCCTTAGAGAAAGGGCGTACAGTTTATTCTGCTAATGCAGGATTACTTGAGCTGAGAGAGGCTATTTGTGATTATATGCAAAGAAGATTTAAACTTGCGTATTCACCTAAGACACAGACGTTAGTTACTGTAGGGGGGAGTGAGGGGATAGACCTCATACTTCGTACCATTATTGAGCCGGGAGATGAGATTTTGATACCAGAACCTTCTTTTGTATCTTATAAACCCTGTACTGTAATGGCAGGTGGTGTGCCTGTGCCTATTCCTACAAAAGAAGAAAATCATTTTAAGCTTACCCCAGAGGAGTTAGAACATTATATCACACCTAAGACCAAAGCATTGGTATTACCATACCCTAATAATCCTACAGGTGCTATTATGGATCAGAAGGATTTAGAGAGAATCGCTGAGGTGTTAAGAGGAACAGATATCTTGGTGATTTCCGATGAGATTTATGCAGAGCTTACATATGGAAAAGAACATGTTTCAATTGCTAATATTGAAGGGATGTATGAACGTACCATTATATTAAGTGGCTTCTCAAAAGCCTATGCGATGACAGGATGGAGACTAGGCTATGCATTAGGGCCAGCACCTCTTATTGCAGCAATGACCAAAATTCATCAATATGCCATTATGTGTGCGCCGACAACGAGTCAGTATGCTGCAATTGCAGCGGCAAAAAATGGGGATGAAGACATCAAAATGATGAGACAGTCTTATGATCAAAGAAGACGTATTTTGATTGATGGGTTTAGGAAGATGGGATTATCTTGTTTTGAACCTGAAGGCGCATTCTATGTATTTCCATCTATTCAGAGTCTGGGTATGAGTAGCGAGGCGTTTTGTGAGAATCTCTTAAGAGAGCAAAAAGTAGCTGTTGTACCAGGGAATGCTTTTGGAGAGTCAGGAGAAGGGTTTATTAGATGCTCCTATGCATACTCTGTACCAGAGCTTAAGGAAGCGCTTAGACGCATTGCATTATTTGTAAATAAGCATAAAAATAATGCCTAAAAAATAAAACAGCTTGCTAGTGGCAAGCTGTTTTATTTTGGCATTCAGGACAAATACCATAAAAATAAAGTTGTTCATGAGAAAGAATAAAGTTTGTTGTATGACTTACTTTTTCTCTAAGATCTGCTACTGCATCTAAAGCCATATCAAAAACACGGTGGCAATCAGTGCAGATAATATGAGGGTGAGAGTTTGCATTTGCGTCATAACGGAAAGAGTCCTCACCGACGTTGATTTGTTGAATCAAAGATGCTTTTACCAGTGCATCGAGCGTTTTGTAAACAGTTGCAAGGCTCATTGTAGGGTGTGTCTCATGGAGACTGTTATAAATCATTTCTGCACTTGGATGAGCTGTTGTATGTGAAAGCATATGGTAAATGGCGAGTCTTTGAGGTGTTACTTTAAGCTTTTGTTGTCTTAAAATATCTGCTGTTTGTAGCATGTAATCACTCCTAAAAGATAACTAATATTAGCTATATTTAATCATATTTTAGGCGAGATTGCAACAAATTTTAATGATTTGTCTTAAAATAGTCTGTGATAGCGTCCATAAATTGGGTGGCTTGGGATGAAATAGGGATAGGAAGGGTGTGAGCAGATAAACTTTGATGGAGATGGATATAGCTTTGATTATAATGATACAGATGTTCAAGATCTAGAGGTTGTCTCATTTTGAGAAGTTGCTTGCTATAAGATTTATTAAGTGTTTTGAAAGAAAGATTGTTTCGGATAAGATAAAAAACTTTGGCGCCAATAGGATTTTCTTCAAGTTCTAGTTTAAATATGTCTGATGGGAGTGTGCTTGGTGAGTGGGTATAAAGATCAAAAATTTGTTTTTGCAAGACTGTCAAATACTTAGGTGTATGATTGCAAATAAAAAGAAATGATTCAAGTGATTGTTCAAGAAAAGGAGACTTAGGGAGGGTTAAATTTTCGATTAAGGTTAGATAACTATGAGTAATGAAGTGCGATCGTAAATCATAAGGTACGTGTTTGGTGGACCGATTTGACATAGACACCTCCAAAAATTGAATTAAACTATATATATATTGTATATGATTGAGGGTACACTAACAATGCAAAATTTTAAAGTTTTATTGACAACTATGGTTATTAGTATGATAATAAAAAGGTTATGAGGTGGGAATAAGGAGGAAATGAGATGAAGAAACAAAAGAGGCTAGGACTAGTGGTACTCATGCTTATTCTACTAGTTGGCGGATATGGTGCCTTCAAATGGTATGAATATTCAAAGACAGAAGTCTTAGAAAATGTAGAAACAATACTTTGCGATATAGGAATAAACCAATTAGAACGTATAGAGCTTAAAATCAAAGACACAGTAGTATTTGTCAAAGACACAGTGGGTTGGGTCAGAGAGGATAAGCCTGCACTTGGGTATGACCAAGAGTTGATGAATGCGTTAATAACGGACTTTATTCAGGCAATCTCGTTTGAGAAAGTCTCAAACGTACAGGATATGGCCGGATATGGCATTGATGAAGATGCCAATATGGTCACACTATATGGGAAAGATGGCCAGGTGCAAACTTTACGTATTGGTAAAGATGTAACAGGTAGAGATGCCACTTATGTGAGCGTAGATGATAATAATGAAGAGATTTATGTGATAGAGAACAGCAAATTAGGACTTGTCCGTCGTGATGAGCGTGGTTTTATTAAAAAAAGCTTAAATCTAGATGTATTAAAACAACTTCAGACATTTGAAATTGTTTCAAAAGGACAAGTGCTTTTGAAAGTTAGTCCTAATGCAGGAGTAGGTGCGCCAGGGTATGAAAAATGGGTTTTAGCTGGACCCTTTGCTAGATCTCATGAAATGAGTACTGAGGCAGTGGCGCAAATGATTGGTGCAATCAAAGAATTTACAAAAGACTATTATGTTGCAGATGTAACGGAAGAAGCCAAAGTGGAGTATGGTCTTAGTGAGCCATCACTTAAGTTGATTTTAAATGATACGGTAGAAATCGTATTTGGACACGTGCAAAATGAGTTTGTTTATTTCTACACCACAGAAGAGCCTTATATTTACAAGATGCCAAGCTCAAAGATTACATTATTTGAAGAGATTAATCCTTTTACACTCATTCGTAAACAAATCTATGTGCCGCAAATAGAGTCTTTGAAGCAAGTAGAAGTTAATTATGGTAAAGAATCAGTGGTTATTAAATGGGTTGTTGGAGAAGATGCTCAAGTAGCGCGTGTGGCGTATGTTAATGATCAGGTTGTCGCAGAAGAGGTTGCAAAAGGCTTAGTCAATGAGATTGCTAGCTTGTCACTTCATAGTCAGCTAATGAATGCGGAGCTTGAACAAAATCAAGAGCGTACACCAGAAGTGGTGATTCGTTATACCTTTAAAAACAATGCTGTCAAAACATTAGAGCTGAGACCATTTGATCCAAGTTATTATGTACTTAAAGATAATGGGATGATTGAATTTGTAGTAGAGAAAAAACAATTTATTACTATATGGAA
Source organism: Cellulosilyticaceae bacterium (assembly GCA_051647765.1). GTDB lineage: Bacteria > Bacillota > Clostridia > Lachnospirales > Cellulosilyticaceae > JBOFEH01. Next base: position 74,454 of record JBOFEH010000062.1, read on the forward strand.
TAAATTACAAAAAGCCAAAGAGATATCTTAGATATCTCTTTGGCTTTTATGCATTGGGATTAAAAATATCTTGAATCATTTGTTCACAAAGTCTATCAATCTTAGAGAAATTTACAGCGCTGATATAATAGGTTTCCAGTGTATCGTGGATTTTTTTGGCTTGTGCAATATAAGCAATCCCTTTATCTAAAAGTGTATTCAGTAGGTTTTTGTCACGGTCAAGCTCGATTTGAGAACTTGCTAGGGTGTCTTTTTTGATACAAGTGGTAAGGTCATAAATATGTGTAGGGATAATTTTTGGCTTATGGAAAGGATGATTGACGGTAATAGATAAATCCAAATCAGGAATGACGATATCCTCGATTTTATCCACGTCAATAGGAGAATGGTAACACTCAATATTAAAACCATTTAATAAAGCGTGATCTACGATACGGTTCATGAGCGCTTTACTATTGCAACCTAAAGTTTCTTTTATGAAGTATATATTTTTACTAGTACCTATGATAGTATGAAGATAATCAAGCACACCATCACATCCTATAGATGTTCCGAATAAATGTCGTGTTTTGCCGACACCCTTAAGTGGTTTTACTTTGTGCCAAATATCTTGGAAAATGGCTTTTTCAGTCTCAAGTTTAAGGGACTCATCAATACTCTTAGATTCGGTAAAAATATAGCTATCATACATTTGCTTAGCAGCATTAAGGTAAAAATAAGCTTTAGGAAAATAAGAAGAGTAAGAAAGGCGACATTCTGTAATGGCTTCCCGATTTTCTTGAAGGATTCTCTCATCCCAGAAATCACCGAAATTAAGCACACAATCGATAGCGCCAGGTGTAATAGGGTCTACAATGTGAGGGGCAGTACCATCTAGAATAGCAATACCCAAAGAAGGGATGACAACGCCGTCGAGAGAATTAGGATCAGAAGAGCAGTGATGGAATTCAGCGTCTAAACCGTGTTCACTGGCATAGTTGCCTATTTTTTTCATAAATGAAGACTTACCTGTTCCTGGGCCACCTTTGATACAGTAGATTTTCTTAGCTTGCTCTTGAGGAAGCATGTAAGAAAAATAGGAATGAAAACCAGAAGGGGTGTTGCTAGCAGGAAATACATGTTTAATGCGACCAGATTGACTCATAACGACCTCCTTGCATGACAATAGATATACTTTATATCTTATGCAAGGGGGCATAAAATATGTAAGGAGATAAAATGAAGATGCATTATGTCTACATTGTTGAGTGTCAAGATAAAACCTATTATACAGGATATACTTGTGACATAGAAAAGCGAATTAAAGCACATAATGAGGGTAAAGGTGCAAAATATACTAGGGCGAGGTTGCCAGTACAGCTGATTTATAAGGAGCAGTTTGAGGATAAAAGAGAGGCTATGAGAAGAGAGTATGCCATTAAACAGTTGACAAGAAAACAAAAAATACAACTCATCAAAGAAGGAGTGTGTGATGATGGAACAACAAATGGGTGATACAAAACACAAGCGTGTGAAATCGTATGCTAGTATTTTATTAGGTTCATTAAGTGTTGCAATAGGGCTGTACTTCTTTTGGGCGCCATCCCAGTTAGCAGCGGGTGGTGTGAGTGGATTGGCTATCGTGACCAAGCAGTTACTTCCTTTTGTACCAATAGGTGTTATTATATTATGTTTAGATGTAGTTATGTTTACGATAGGCTTTTTGGTGTTGGGTAAAAGTTTTGGGATTAAAAGCATTATCTCAAGTTTATCGATTTCACTCTATATGATGGTTCTAGAGTGGATATGGCCTGTCATCACACCGCTTAGCCATGATAACTTAGTAGTCCTTATTTTTGGGGCACTGCTTATTGCCCTAGGGCAGAGTATTATATTTAGTCAGGGCGGCTCCTCTGGAGGGACAGATATTGTTGCTAAGATTATTAACAAGTTTACACATATTAATATTGGTGTGAGCCTTATGATGGCAGATTTGGTTGTGGTGGTATTGGCAGTTACAGTATTTGGTATTGAGAAAGGGTTGTATGCAGCATTAGGGGTTATGATTACAAGTACAATGATTGATTACCTCATCTCAGGGTTTAATGTTGAGAAGTACATGATGATTATTCCAAGTGATGCGCAGCATGTGGCACCTATTAAGCAGTTTATACTTGATGTATTAGAACGGGGAGCCACTTTGTATGAGGCAGAGGGAGCTTACAGTGGTGAACGAAAAATGGTCATTACAACGGTTGTAGGTCAGAGGGAATTTGTGCAAATCAAGATGTTTGTATTAGAACAAGATGAGAATGCTTTTGTAACCGTACAGAATTTACATGAGGTATGTGGAGAAGGGTTCAAAAAAAGATAATAACCAAAAAGAGTATGTTGTGCAAAATTACGCAACATACTCTTTTTGGTTAGATTTCGTGGTCCTCTAGATATTGTTTTTTGAGTGTCACGTCAACGTGCATAGAGTTATAGAAGAAATCCTGAATAAAGTGCAAATTATCCTCTCTCGTAGAAGGATAAGATACGATTGTGTTTTGAATGATTGTAATCAATGATTTGGCAAGTCTTATATCTAATGATTGGCAAGGGTACAGAAAGCTCTTTTTCTCAAAAGGCTCAAAAAGCCTTTCAATCTTAAAGAAAATTTGGTGGAAGAGATCCATAATATCCTCATCCATCTCATAGTTTGCAAGAATTTTATAAATAGATTTCCCCATACCTTTGCGTAATGCAATATCGTCATAAAGCACTTGGATGCTTTGGGAAAGTTTTTCTTCGGGTGTCAAATGAGATGCATAAATATGGTCTAAGTCTGAAGAAGTACTAAGCCATGCTTTTTGCATCACTTGAATAAAGAGTTGTTTTTTGTTTGGGTAGTAATTATAGAGTGTGCCCACAGCGATATGACATTTTTGGGCAATCATTTTCATATCAACTTGATTAAAGTCATATTCATTAAATAATGCCATAGCTTCACACTCAATACGTTGGTGGATATTGTGAATAATTTTAGGCAAAATATCATCTCCCTTATAGGTTGTACAAAAAATCCTTATAACACAAAATAACATAGTTTAGATATGAAGTAAAGTGTATTTGACCCCCTATAAAAGATAATAAATAATATATTAAATACTATATTTTTTATGAATATTTGTTATAATAAAAACATGAGAGATTCTATTTTTAGTACAACTAAGATACAAAGTTATAAGAACATGCCTGATTTGATAGCAGAAGCACTAATTGAAGCGATTGTCCGCGGAAAGTTCAAAGGGGGGGTACAATTAAAGCAAGATGAGATTGCAAAGCAGTTTGATGTAAGCTTGATTCCAGTAAGAGAGGCACTTATTCAACTTGAAGGGAAGAAGCTTGTTTCTTGTATCAGAAATAAAGGAACAATTGTAAGAACACTGAGTATCAAAGAGATGAGAGAGCTTTTGGCTGTAAGAAAAATACTAGAAATAGGATGTGTAATGATTCAGCCTGAACAGATTTCGTGTGATGTGCTAGATAAGATGGGGTATATTATACAGAAGATGGACCTTGCACCAGATGCTTTTTCTTTTAGTAGATACAATAGATTGTTTTATGAATTGTTTTGTGACTTGTCAAGCAATGCTCAGATCAAGGAAACCTATCAAAATATCTTTGTCCGTGTAGAGCGCTATCTCATGTATATGTATCACTTGATACCACATGGTGTCATGGATACTAGGTCACATGAGCGTATTTTAGAACTGCTTAGAAAAGGCAAAAAAGATCAGCTGATTGTATTGTTACCAGAAATTATAGAAACACAAGAAGTAGCTTTTTTGGCATTCTTAGAGCAGCAGGGACCATTGGATAAGCTAGACTTCAATAATTTCCTACCGTTCTAAAATTATTTTTATAAAAGTATTGACAAAAAATTAAAATTGAATATACTTTAGATATATTCAAACAATAATTGAAAAGCATTGAAAAGAAGAGTAAATCATAAAGGATGTTACCAGAGAGCTGGGGAAGGTGGAAACCAGTAGCAATATTATGATTGAAGAACATCTTGGAGCTGCTAACCGAACGCCCCCTTGTAGAGAGTGGTACTAGTAGGCTTAGACGGGTTTAGACCGTTATATCTAACACGTATCGAGCAATCTGTACGTTCTGAGATGGACTTCTAGTAAGTGAAGTCAATTAGGGTGGCAACGCGAATGACCTTCGTCCCTTATCTTTATAGCAAGACTATAAAGATAAGAGGCGGAGGCTTTTTTATTTTAATCCAAAAGGAGTGATGTATATGAAACTTTTTAAAGTAGAAGGTTATCAGTCAACATTAGATTTGAGAGAAACAGAAGTAGCAATCAAAAAATTAAAAGATTATTTTGAGAAGGCACTTGCTTATGAGCTTTATTTGACCCGTGTATCAGCACCGTTATTTGTTAAACCAGAAACAGGGCTTAATGATAATCTCAATGGAACGGAACGTGCAGTTGACTTTGATATTTTAGATGATAATGGTTCGAAAGCGGAGATCGTTCACTCCCTTGCAAAGTGGAAACGTATGGCATTAGGACGTTATGGATTTGATGTAGATGAAGGACTTTACACAGATATGAATGCGATTAGACGTGACGAAGAACTTGATAATTTGCACTCTATCTATGTGGATCAGTGGGACTGGGAAAAAGTGATTACAAAAGATATGCGTCATATAGATTATCTTCAAGAAACAGTTAAGAAAATCTACAACGCTTTTCTTAAAACAGAAAACTATGTGGCACATGAGTACCCACAAATTGAAAAGTGGCTACCAGAAGAGATTACTTTTATCACAACAGAGGAGCTTATTGCCAAATATCCAGGGCTAGATGCAAAACAAAGAGAAGATGCTATTTGTAAAGAGAAAAAAGCGGTATTTGTGATGCAAATTGGAGATATCTTATCTAATGGTGAAAAACATGATGGGAGAGCACCAGACTATGATGATTGGAGCTTAAATGGCGACTTGTTATTCTGGAATCCTTTGTTAGACCGTGCATTTGAGCTTTCTTCAATGGGTATTAGAGTAGATGAAGTGGCACTTAGCGAGCAGCTTGACAAGGCAGGGTGTAAAGAGCGTAGTCAGTTCCCATTCCACAAGATGGTATTAGAACAAAAAATACCATATACAATAGGTGGGGGGATTGGGCAATCCCGTATTTGTATGTTTTTCCTACACAAAGCACATATTGGAGAAGTGCAAGCTTCTATCTGGCAGGATGAAATGATTGCAGAATGTGAAAAACAAGGTATTATCTTACTCTAAATGATACAAACTATCCTCAAACGATTGATTCAAATGAGGAGGTTTATATCATGGGAAGTATTGTAGCGATTGTGTCAGGGCTATTGATGAGTATGCAGGGGGTTTGGAATACAAGGCTCACAGAAAAAGCGGGGATATGGTTTACCAATAGTATCGTACACTTTGTGGGGTTAATCTTTGCATTAATTGTTCTGTTATTTGTGAGAGATGGTAACTTAGAAGGCGTGAAAGCTGTTAACAAACTCTATTTGTTTGGCGGGGTGTTAGGAGCAGGGATAGTCTATACAGTGATTATATCCATCTCCAAGCTAGGCCCAGCAGGAGCCACTATGCTCATACTCATTGCACAGATTATAGGGTCGTACTTGATTGAATTATTTGGCCTTTTTGGAACAGATAAAGTACATTTTCAGTGGACCAAAGTCATAGCAGTAGGACTGATGATTGCAGGGATTATAGTATTTAAATTAGACCGTTAACTTAAAGTATGAACAAAAATAGCTTAGGCCAGTTGGCCTAAGCTATTTTTGTTTTTGGATCATCCCATTTGTAAGAGATAAAATCCTTTGATTGGAAGAACCTATATATTTTGTAGTATCTGTATGCTGCGACTTGATATAGGGACCATCTACTAGGACGTCTATATAAGGGAGCAGCTTGCTTTTGATAGGTTCTAAGGCAAGTGTCTCATAAAGATAACCAGTATAGACCCATACAGAGATCCCCTTTGCTTTAAGTCTTTTGAGAAGTTCTAGGAGTGCAGGTGCTTGTTCAAAAGGGTCTCCCCCTGAGATGGTAACCCCATCTACAAGAGGGAGATTTTTGAGAATGCGCTGTAATACTGTATCTAGGGCGACTGATTCACCATAGGTGGTATCTTGCATTGCTGGATTATGACAGCCTTTGCAGTTGTGGTGGCAGCCTGAGAGGAAGAGGGTACTGCGAAACCCTTCTCCATTCACCAAGGAGTGGTCAAGAAACCCTGCAACTTGTAAGTGTGGCATTAGACGATGTGGTAGATGCGTCTATTGCTTCCGTCATGGGATAGACGATCATTCCTTTCGGCAGATTTGCCACCGCCAAAGCGCTCATCCAGGCTGAGATAACCTGTGACGCGGCTAATGCCTTGGATAGATTGACTGCCACAGTCAGGACAATTTTTGACACTATCTTCAATCATGGCACCACAGTCTTTGCAGTAGCGTAAGTGGAAGTTGATACCGATGTAGCTGATGTTAGAGTGAGCATAAGCATAAGAGATGATTTTTTCAATGGTTTCTGGCGTAGGATAACCATCTACTTCGATATAACTAATATGGCCTGCGTTACAGAGCTTATGGAACGGTGCTTCAATCTGAATTTTGTCAATAATAGAGATAGGGAAACCTACAGGGATATGGAAGCTATTGGTGTAATATTCTTTGTCGGTTACACCAGTAATCATACCAAAACGTGCACGGTCTTGGGCAATGAATTTGCCGCTTAGACCTTCAGCTGGCGTTGCGTAGCATGCCCAGTTCATTTGTGTATCAGCCGTGGTTTGGTCTGTGAAGTTACGCATACGCTTGATGATGCGGTAGCCAAGTTCTCTCGCTTCGTCGCTTTGACCATGATGGCTACCAACCAGTGCATGGAGTGTTTCTGCTAATCCAATAAAGCCAATAACCCAAGAACCATTTTTGAGGATAGGTTCAATCGTATCTTCTGGAGATAGGCCTTCAGAACCTAACATGAGACCTTGACCAGCTACAAAAGGTAGGTCTTTGACTTTGAGTCTACGTACCACTTCATAACGATGAAGTAGAGACTCTTTGGCATTGTGAAGGCGCTCATCAAGAAGCTTCCAGAAACGGTCTAAATCCCCACCAGCAAGTATGCCAAGGCGTGGTAAGTTAATCGTGGTAGGTGCATTGTTACCACGTCTATTAGGACCTTCAGGACCATTGACATTAGAACAAATATACGTACGGCACCCCATAGTTGCAGGTAAGATGCCTTTTTTGTAGTAGTGGTAATTAAAATCAGCATCAATATTCATAAAAGTTGGATTCATACGTGTTGCAGCTACGCGGCAAGCGAGTTTAAATAAGTAGTAGTATGGATCGCCTGGTTCACGATTGACCCCTTTTTTGATTCTAAAAATAATGTTAGGGAAGATTGGCTGCTCATTTTTGCCAAGTCCCTTCTCATATTCTTCAAGGAAAATTTGACATACAAGTGCAGCATCTTCAGAGAGTGGAATACCAATGTTAAGACTACTAAAAGGAACCTGTGAACCAGCACGTGAATGCATGGTATTGAGATTAAAGACAATCCCTTGCATAGCTTGATGTACACGTGAGCAGAGTTTTTCTTCTACAAAAGCATCAAAAGCTTCTTGGCCCATAGTGTCAGCAAGTATTTGGTATTCATATTGGATTTCTTCACGTGTTGCCCCTACATACTCTGCCATATCATTGTCGAAATTAACATGAGATTGGCCACCAAACATGTCATTTTGAGAAGATTGGAGAAGTATACAACTGAGCTCAGCAGCAGATTCAATACGCTTAGGCTTATTAATTGTGCCATAGCCCGTATTAAAACCGTTTTTGAACACATCACCTGTATCAATATGTAGACAGTTGAGTGTGAGGTTATAACTATCTAAATCGTGGTAATAGAGATCACCCAGTTCGTGCAATTTAGAAAGATGTTTTGGCATAGAGGAAAGATTGTGCCATTTGTTCGTCTCACTAGCGATGCGAAGTAGTTTTGAGGAGAAGTTATTCCCCACGTTAGCGTTATCTCTATCTGTTTCAATACCGATTGCATGAACAGTGTCCATGAGTTCTGATTTTAAATCACGAATACGGGTTCTTTCTTTGCGGTAATTAGCGTATGCGCTTTTGATGGCATCATACTCTAAGTCAATTAGTGTTTGTTCTATTAAATCTTGTATGGACTCTACTGTAATATCGTACACAGCAGCATCTTGGATACGCCTTTCAACCTCACGTGCAATCAGGTCAATATCCACTTGGAGATTAAGTTCTTTAGCAGGTTTAATGATTGCATTTCTAATCTTTGTACTATCATAACCAACTTTTCGACCATCTCTCTTAATAACGTAGTATTCCATAACGAACCCCCTCAAAATATAACAACATGATATACCTATGATACAATATATGTATGTTGCAAACTATTTAATATACTATATGTTGTGTATATTAATTGCAAGACAGTCTTTTTAAGTGTTTTTGTCAAGACTTTTTATAGTAAAAAGTCATAGGCATTTGTCTAATAAAAGACCTGAAATTTCATCAAAATTCCAGTTGATATTTTGGGCCAAGTATGTATGGTTGCAATATATTTCAAATAAGGTAAAATAAATACAGACTTTATAGAACGAAGGAGAACGCTATGAAATCATATGTTGTTGTGGATATTGAGACCACAGGTACACAACCTTTAAAGAGTGATATTATTGAAATAGGTGCCGTTTATATAGAGAATCATCAAGTGATTAAAAAATATAGTTCATTAGTTAAACCAACCCAACAGATTTCTGAGTATATTGAATCGATTACAGGTATTAGTAATGAAATGGTACAAGATGCAAGGCCTATCACAGAAGTACTACCAGAGTTTATAGAATTTTGTGGGGATGTGCCATTAGTAGGGCATAATCTCATTGTATTTGATTATCGCATGCTCAAAGTGAAGGCTACAAGGTTAGGGCTAGCCTTTAATAAGGAAGCTGTGGATACACTGATTATAGCGCGTAAGATGCTTGGGGAACTTCCAAGTCGTAAACTAGGAGATTTGTGTAGGCATTATAAGATAGATTTAGTCAATGCCCATAGAGCTTATGATGATGCTTATGCGACATACCAACTTTACGAAAAGCTTTACGCGGGGTTTGCTCATCAAGAACCCAAATTATTTGAACCAGAAGTTCAGACTTGGGAGATTCCCGAGTTTGTGCCGATTACAGCTAAGCAACAAAGTTTTTTATTAAAACTCTGTAAAATGCATAATATAATACTAGACCAAGAAATTAGCAGTTACTCCAAATCAGAGGCAAGTCGTCAAATTGATGGGATTATTAGGGAGTACGGAAGGGGATAGATTCATTTATGAATTTGATCCATGAGTATTGTTACGGTAAGGAAGATACCAAAATATTTTGTAGACGGGATATTCCCTATAAGTGCAAGGCTATCGTAGTGATAGCCCATGGTTTTATGGAGCACTCGGGGAGGTATATTGATTTTGCACGCACTTTGGTTGCTCATAATATAGGGGTGTGCATTATTGACCATAGGGGGAATGGGCTTTCAGATGGAACAAAAGGAGATATAGGAGATTTTTTTGATTTTGTGGAGGATCTGAAATGTGTTATTTCAAAACTGCACAAGTATCATAAGCCTATTATCACTTTTGGGCATTCTATGGGGGGACTTATTACTTTTATCTATGGACTTAAGTATGGCGAAAATATTGCGGGACAAATTTTTTCGTCCCCTGCATTAGGTGTGCCGATTGGTTGCAAAAATTTGCCGCAGGCCTTCTACGAGAATATAGGGCATGTGGCAGGAGAGCTGAAGTGGCATCGTATTGGAGAAGGCTTAGCGACCCGTAATCAAACTTACGTCGAGGTGTTCAAAAAAGATAGTGTAGCCAATGAGTTTGCCACGATGCATTTTATGGATCAATTTTTGAGGATAGGCGTTGAATATGCTATCAGCCATGCCCAAACCTATGAGGTGCCTGCATTGTTTTTGTTAGGGGACCAAGACAAGGTGATTCCTATTAGCCGTAATAGGGCTATTTTGAAGATGATTCCTTATGAAGAGAAGGTGGTCAAAGAGTACAAGGGATGTATGCATGACCTCCTCCATGATTTGGATGAGGAAGTCGAAAAAATAGAAATAGACATACTGATTTGGATAGAAGACCTCTTAAAAAAGTGCTAAAGGCACTTTTTTTTTCATACCATAATAAGGAAATCGTTGAGAGTAGTGAGCCTATGGAAAATAGAAATTATTTGATAGAAAACTATATCGATATCAATGAGCTGAGGAAAGAGTTTCCGAATATCATTTTTAGGCCAATTACCCCGAAGGTCATAGAGGTTGATATCCCTGAAGAGGCACAAGGTGACATTGGGAAATTGGAGGCAGGGGTGAGAGGGCTTACGCTACCTTCACTCTATGGCCTGAATGCCCAGCCCAATTTGGAAGGTACCAATATCACTTTTTTTCATAATTACGCTTTTGGAGAGCTACGGGGGACAGGTATCTTGGTAGGGTTTGTCGATACGGGAATTGACTATACAAATCCACTTTTTCAATATGAAGACCAAACCACTAGGATCTTAGGCTTGTGGGATCAGACGGGACCACCAGGAGCTGACGATACGATGTCTATAGGGAGAGTGTATTCAGAAGAGGAGATTAATCAGGCGCTTAAAAGTGCCAATCCTCTGGAGGTGGTACCAGCTGTAGATGAGATTGGACATGGGACGTTTCTCGCAGGTGTTGCAGCAGGGGATGATCGGAGTGGACAGGGGACCTATGAAGGTGGGGCACCAGATGCACAGTTATTAGTTGTCAAATTAAGGCCAGCCAAGCAGTATTTGAGAGAGTATTATTTGATAGAAGATGGGGCTATAGCTTATCAAGATAATGATATATTGGCAGGGGTTAGGTATTTAATTGATACAGCGAGGGATATGAACAAACCACTGGCACTGTGTATAGGATTAGGTAATAATTGGGGGGCACATAATGGAACAGCCATTATGGAACGTACACTGGAAGAGACGACCATATTGGAGAAACTTGTTGTGACAATTGCTGCAGGAAATGAGGCCAATCAGGGACATCATTTTGAAGGGATGATTAAGCAAGATGAGACAAAGGATGTAGAGATTAATATTGCAGAAGCTGAAAAAGGGGTTATTCTTCAGGTGTGGGCCAATCGGATAGACCGCCTAGCAGTTTCATTAACCAGTCCATTAGGATACCAAGTCCCTAAGGTTCCTTCTACTAATAATACAGTGACCAAGGTGCAGCTTCCACTGGAGAAAAGCCAAGTCACTATTACCTATATGTGGCCAGATAGTGCCACAGGGGCGGGCAAGATAGAAGTTAAAATCCAGGAGCCGACGCCTGGGATTTGGCAGCTCAAAGTATATGGTGATTTTGTGGTTAATGGTGATTATAATATATGGTTACCTAGAGAAGGCTTTATTAGGCCTAATACGAGATTTGTAAGTTCTGAGGCCTACACCACAGTATGTATTCCAGCGACTTCAGAGCAGAGTATGGTAGTGGGGGCTTATGATAATAAGGATGAGAGTATTTATGCTGCATCAGGTAGAGGTCCTACAACTAATCAGATGATTAAACCAGATTTTATAGCACCAGGGGTTAATGTAGTAGGGCCTAATACTAAAGGGGGATTGACAACCTATACAGGAACCAGTGTCTCAGCAGCAATCACAACATCAGCTAGTGCCTTGCTACTACAATGGGCTGTCCTTGAGGACAATTTGCCAAGAATCAATACACGCATTGCTAAGACTATTTTTATTAGAGGTGCCCAAAGACGCAATAACGTGACCTATCCTAATAATATAGAAGGCTATGGACGATTGGATCTTAAAAATAGTCTATCGTTAATGTAGGAGGTGCAATATGTATAATACAAAATTAAGCCCACAGTTACAGCTTGCACTTAAATACCGTAATATTTTATCCCCAAACGCTTTTTTAGGAACGATTGGATATCCTATTAGCAGTCCGATGTGGGAACTGGTTGTGACGTATTTCGGAAGTATTACAGGTATAGAGGCGGAGCTTGGGGTGGAGGTAACACTGCTCAGTGAGAATTTTGCCATTGTTGTGATTGATTCTACTAAGATAGGGGCATTAAGTGACTATCCACAAGTTGTATATATTGAATTCCCAGAGGTTATGGACTATATTATAGAGCCGGAGTTGTCAGATATTTGTGTGACACAATCTGTATTAGATCAAGGAAATTATGCTTTGACGGGTAAAGGGATATTGGTAGGAATCATCGATTCAGGGATTGATTACAACCATATGGATTTTATGACACCTGAGGGTAAAACGCGCATCGTAAGTTTGTGGGATCAAACAGGAGCAGGCAGTCCCCCAGAGGGTTTTAAGTTTGGAACAGAATATACACGTGATCAAATTGATGAGGCTTTAAGTCTGCCTCTAGAACAGCGAAGTGAGGTGGTTCCTGAACGCGACATATTAGGTCATGGGACTGCTGTAGCAGGTGTAGCTGTAGGAAATGGCAGGGGGAGCAATGGTCAATACAAAGGTGTGGCAACAGAGAGTGAGCTGGTGATTGTAAAATTACGCAATCCACTCAAGTCTCCCGAAAGAGGACCTAGAAATGTAGAAGCCATGTTGGGAATGAACTACGTCATTCAAAAAGCAAGAGAACTTGAAAGACCTGTGGTGATGATGATTGGACTTGGTGTCAATGAAGGGAGCCATAGAGGGGATAATGTTCTCGAACTTTTTATTAATCAGCAAATATCTAAGGTAAGGGGTAATATGGTAGTAGGAACGGGTAACCAAGGCAATAAGGAGAGTCATACAGCTGGCAAATTAAAACAAGGGCAGATAGAAAAAGTACAAATTTATATTGACCGTGGGCAGCCGTACTACTTCTTTTCCTTGTGGAAAAATTTTGCTGATACTTTTGCGATTACCCTTGAAACACCTTCAGGAGAACAGACGGAAGTATTAAATGGGATTATTAACAATAGGGCATTTAATTTTGGGAATACCACGGTGCTCATTAATTTTTCTGAGCCCACAACTTTGGGTCAGGCGCAGCAGATTTTGGTGTTTTTGGAAAGCCAAGAGGAAGAAGGGATTGCACCAGGGATATGGACCTTGCAGATAGATGGAGAAGATGTCGTTGATGGCATGTATAATATATGGGGTTCAAGTATCGATCCTTATGAAAGACGTACAAGGTTCTTAAAACCTGTGGTAGAGACAACTTTGACAATACCTTCTACAGCTCAAAATCTCACTAGTGTGGCAGCCTATTCTTCTAGTACGCAGCAAATCAGGGCTTTTTCGGGGAGGGGATATACGGCAGATAATAGAATCAAGCCGGATATAGCGGCACCAGGATTTAATGTTATGGCACCTAAAGCGGGAACGGTGAATGGGTATACACGTGTATCAGGAACGAGTATTGCAGCAGGGTTTACCGTGGGAGCCTATGCGGTGTTAATGGAGTACGGAATCATTAGAAACGATGACCCCTTCTTGTACGGTGGGAGATTAGAAGCGTATGTTCAAAAAAACGCTCGCAGAAACCCTATTCATGCGCCGTATCCTAATGAGGAATGGGGATACGGAAGTCTCTGTGTAGCAGATGTACTAAGCGATTTAAGGAAGCGGTATAATGCCTAGATTAAGAGGTGAGTGATGAGCCCAAAAGTCGATCCAACAATAGATATACTTGGAGAGTTATCAGATTCAAGCACGACTCAGTTGCAAGAAGAATTGAAGCAACAAGGTGTTATTGTAGGTAATATGGTACAGGTCATTGTCAAGTATAATGGTGATATTGTAGAAGTTGCAAGACAAGAAGGAGGGAGTGCCCAGCTTCTTAGTGAACAGTTTGCAGTGCTGACAATGCCAGTACAAAATATCAAAAATTTGAATAACTACACACAGGTGGAGTATGTCGAAGTGCCACATAATTTTGTATATAATTTGCAATACAGTATGACTGCAGCTTGTATCAGGCAAGTTCAGGAGAGGGTACCCTACAATCTCAAAGGCAGTGGTGTTTTGCTAGGAATCATTGACTCAGGGATTACGTATACTCATCCTGATTTTAGAAACGCGGATGGTACCACACGTATAGCTAGATTGTGGGATCAATCTGTCAAAGGTATACCGCCTAAGGGGTTTGATGAGGGAACAGAATATAGCAGAGCTCAAATTAATGAAGCTTTGGCTCAAAAAAACAAGGCGGCTCAATTAGAAGTGGTGCCAAGCGTGGATACCATAGGACATGGGACACATGTGGCAGGGATTGCTGGAGGGAATGGGAGAGGATCAGGTGGCGCACAGGTAGGGGCAGCTCCTGAAGCGGAATTTGTGATTGTCAAACTGAAGCAATCCACAAGTACCCAGTTTGTAAGAACGATAGATATTATGCTAGGGGTCAAATATGTGGTTGAAAAAGCCATTGAAATAGGCAGGCCTATGGCCATCAATCTCAGCTTAGGGATGAATGAAGGATCTCATGATGGGCAGTCGCTTATTGAGCAGTATTTGGCGGAAATGGCTCAGAAATGGAAGCTCAATATTGTAGTAGGTGCGGGCAATGAGGGGGTGGCAGAAAATCATACCAAAGGGGTTGTGAAGCAGGGGGGCGTAAGTTCGTTTCAATTCCAGATAGGACCCAACAAAAAGAGCTATCAATTCTCCATGTGGCAAAGTTTTATAGATACTATGGAGGTGCAAATTGTCAGTCCTTCAGGGCAAAAAACACCCCGTATTACTTATGCCCAGGGGCCTAGTCGGTTTGTGTTAGATAATGTCGCAGTCTATGCATCATTTTCAAGTCCGTCTCCTCTTAATGGGGATATAGAATTTGTCACCATCTTAAAGGGGATTAATGATACGTCTATTACAACAGGAATTTGGACGGTGAATGTGTATGGAATGGATATTGTAGATGGGACGTATAATGTATGGGGAGAGACCAGTGAGCAGGCAGGCAAAGATGTATTCTTTTTAAACCCCGAGGTGAATACAACCATTACAACACCTGCAACTTCAAGTTATGTGATTAGTGTGGGGGCATACAATACAGCGACTAACCAAATAGCACCTTTTTCGGGAAGGGGCTATACAAGGGGAGACAAAGAGGTCAAGCCTGATTTGGTGGCACCCGGAGTGGATATATTGGCCCCAAGTAACAGTGGCGGGTATCAAAGACTTAGTGGAACGAGTATGGCGACACCCCATGTCACAGGTGCTATTGCACTGATGATGGAGTGGGGAATTGTTAAGAAAAACAATGTATTCTTGTATGGGGCAAGTGTACGGACGTATCTTCTAAGAGGCACCAAAAAAGATGTTACGGGTGTGACCTTTCCTGACCCTAGGTGGGGCTATGGTAAGCTTTGTCTCAAAAACACGATGGATATTATGCGTAGAAACCAAGTCTTGTAAAAAAATCCAAAACAAGTGCAACTTTTTGAAGTCATTCTCAGTCTAATAAGGAAGAGAATGACTTTTTTGCAAAATAAGCCGAATTTAAGGAAATCTTAAGAAAAAAATGGGGAGATATAGTGTATAATAGAAAAAGAGTGGTTGTTAAAGACAGGAGGTAACAAATTGGAACATATGATAGAAGTTTCCCAACTAAGGAAGCTTTATAAGATGGGAAAAGAAAAGATTGTGGCATTAGACCACATTGATTTGACTGTCGATCAAGGTGAGATTTGTTGTTTGTTTGGAACGTCAGGATCAGGTAAATCCACGTTGCTCAATATGCTAGCAGGGCTAGAGAAGCCAACCAAAGGAACAATCAAGATCAAGGGTAAGAATGTCCATAAAATGAGTGAGACACAACTAGCAATATTTAGACAAAAATACATAGGTTTCGTTTTTCAGTCCTATAACCTCATTCCATCTCTGACAGCGATGGAAAATGTATCACTACCTCTTATTTTTCAAGGGCTTCCTAAAAAAGAGAGGAACAAAAGAGCCAAAGAAATGTTAGAGGCAGTAGGGCTTGCTACAAGACTTCATCATAAGCCAAGTGAAATGAGTGGGGGACAGCAGCAAAGGGTGAGTATTGCCAGAGCATTTGTCAACAAACCAGCCATTTTGTTTGCTGATGAGCCTACAGGTAATCTTGATACCCATACCACGCTAGAGGTTATGGAGATGATTACAGGGATTGCAAAACAGTACAATCAAACACTGATTATTGTATCCCATGATCCAGAGATTGCTGATTATGCTGACAAGATTATTACACTCATTGACGGTAATATTAATGATATTAAACTAAGAGATAAAGGGAAGGAAGTTGATACAAATGAAACAAAAGTTAATGCATAAGACTATGAGTTTACTCATGTCTCTTTTGATGGTTGTAGGGTGTATGCTACCAGGGCAAATTGTTTATGGTGAGGAAAGTACACAGATGTTTGTAACATCACACGAGCAATCACCTAAGAGTGCTCTTAAAAAAGGTGATAAATTTGATTTGAGATTACAGGTGCAGGAAAGTGCTGGTTCTTTTGATGAGTTAAAAGCAGCTATTAATGGGACTAAGGCAGTGCAAGTAAGTGGTGCGGCTTCTAGTTATACAAGTGCCTCATTAACACAATCACGCACACTAACGCTAGAAGGATTAACTTATACAGGAAATACTAATGAATTAGATTTATATGTTTCAATTACGTTAAAAGATGGGAGTACCGTGATGCTTGATCATCAAGTAATGCTTGATGTTCAGGAAAGTGCAGAGGTTACTTCTCTCAAACTAGATAGTGAATCTATCAGAAATGTTGTAGCAGGTGAAACACAACAAATTATCTTAACGCTCAAGAATACAGGAGAGGTAGCAACAAAACCAGGAGAAATGACGCTCGAAGTAGCCAATAAAAACAGTACATCTTCAGGGATTGTACTTAAGAAAAAGCGTTATGACATACCAGTAATCGAAAAAGGCAAGTCTAAGGAGTTCCCTGTCACTTTGGAAATCGGCAAAGATGTGACAAGAGGTATTCATGAACTCAAAGTGAAAGTTGGAACAACTGAGTACACTATCAAACTCAAAGTCGATAGTAACTTTATGCCAGCTTCATTATCTATTAATGCCACAAACCTAGATGGTTTTAAGGCTGGAACTGCCAAAGAGATTACCATTAATGTGAAGAACGTAGGTCATATTGAAGCGAAGAACGTGAAATTAGAGCTTGAACCAAATGATAAAGTTTATATTGTAGATGGCAGTAATGTGCGTTATGTGGACAACGTGCCAAGTGGTGGGACAACCAGTGTGAAGGTAAAACTTCAAGTGAGTGACCCTTCGGCTGTTACAGTACCTCTTAAGCTGAACTTGTCTTATATTGATGATTTGGGCGAAGAGAAGAAAGATAGTCAGATGATTTATCTTGCATCAGAGCAGTCAAGCTTTAACAAAGAGATTACAATTAGCAATATTATTGAACCAATGGGGACTTATGAGCCAAACCAGAAGTTCACTGTGAAGTTTACAGTAGCGGCACCAGATGGTGTGAAGAATGTGAAGCTTAGTGTCAATGGTGATGAGGGTATTGTGCCAACATCCAAAAACCTGTTTATTATTTCTGAGATGAAGGCAGGGGCAAAACAGCAGTATAGTGTGGAAATGATGGCCACAAAAGCAGCAAAAAGTAGTACATATCCTATTGAAATCAAAGCAGAGTATAAGCTGAATAATCAAGATGTGAGTGTGGTGCAGTATACGACTGTAGCTGTCCATAATGAAGAGGCGGATACTGAGGGCGATGATGAAAAAACAAAAGGAAAACCAAAAGTAATCGTAGGGAACTACAAAGCAGAACCAGTGGTTGTACGTGCTGGGGAAGAGTTTGACTTAGAGATAGGATTCCTTAATACAAGTAAAACTAAAGGGGTATCAAACCTTAAGGCCAACTTAACGGTAAAAGACGTAGGTGAAAAAGATACAGGAAGTGTGTTTACACCTGTAGGGGCAAGTAATACATTCTTTATTAGTGATTTAGCACCGGGAGAGATTTCTTCTCAAAAAATCAGACTTTATACGATACCAAGTGCTAACCCAAAAACATATGAGCTTACCATTACAATGGAGTATGAAGATGAAAAAGGTGAGGCAATCACGGCAGAAGAACACATCGGTATTCCAGTAGAGCAGGTAACAGATATAGAGATTGCAGAAGTGCGTACAGATATGGGAACAGTAGGTGTACCGCTATCACTTTCAGCAACACTCTACAATACAGGGAAGACAAATGTAAGCAACGTGATGATTCGTACAGAGGGTGAAGGCTTTGAAGTAGAAGATAACAAAATGTTCATCGGAAACTTTGAAAAAGGTGCAAGTGAAATGTACCAGCCAACAATTACCCCAAATCAGGCAGGCAATGTGGTGGGGACTATCGTATTAGAGTACGAAGACCCAACAGGTAAAAAAGTAGAGCTTCGTCATGAATTTGAGATGGAAGTAGCAGAGAATATGCCGTTTCCAGGTGAAGGTGAGATGCTCCCAGAAGAGATGATTCCACCTGAAGAGCCAAAGTCATCAAAAGTAGGTATTATTGTGGGTATAGGCGTAGGAATAGGATTAGCCGCAATCATCACTGTAGTCGTTCTCAAAAAAAGAAAAGCAAAACGTGAAGAATTAGAGCTCGATGAAGACTAGTGATCTCATCATGATGAGTATTCGAAGTTTATGGCGGCGTAAACTTCGAACTTGTCTGACGATACTAGGTGTTGTGATTGGTGCAAGTTCTATTATACTGATGCTTTCACTAGGGATTGCTATGGATGCAAACTTTAGGGAGCAGATGTCTCAGATGAGTTCTCTGACACTCATTGATGTCTATTCAAATAGCTATGGAGACCCCAATGCCCCTAAGTTAGATGATAAGGCTATTGAAACACTTAGTAAAATACCTAATGTAGAAATGGTCATTCCGAACCTTCGTACGAATGTTTATTTGGAGTTTGGGAAGTATCGTACATCTTGGCAAGTAGAGGTGCGCGGTATGAGTGTAGAGGAAATGGCTATTATGGGCTATAAGGTTGACGAGGGAAGAGAGATGGCGCAAGGTGACCTTAAGGTGATTTTTGTAGGTGAGGAAATCAGGAGACAGTTTACTAAGCAGGGCAAGGAGATTGACTGGAGAAATCCACCAGAACCTCTTGCCTTAGAGGTAGGCAAGGACAAGCTCAAAGTCAATGTAGCTGAGCTAGATTACCGCACAGGGAAACCCATACAGTCACAAGATGGTAAGTCAGTTAAGCCACCAAAGCCATGGCAAGTGACAGTAGAAGGTTTGTTTGGACCTGAAAACTACGAGACCATGTATACGGCCATTGTGCCTAAGGCACTCTATGAAGAAATCGTAGATGCTCAAGATAAATACCGTAAGCAACTTTATGGCAAAGACTATAACAAAGAGCAAGAAAAATACGATAAGTATCGTGACCTCAAAGTCAAAGTAGCAAGTGAAAAAGAAGTGCAAACCGTTCAGCAGGCTATTCGCGATGCAGGGTTTGAGGCTTATAGTCCCATGGAATATATTGAGGAAATGAAAAAAGTTTCTAATAGTATTCAAATTATATTAGGGGGGATAGGTGCTATTTCGTTGTTCGTTGCGGCAATCGGTATTACCAATACGATGATGATGAGTATTTATGAGCGTACAAGAGAAATAGGTATTATGAAAGTTATTGGTGCCCGTATTACAGATATCAAAAAAATGTTTTTGGTAGAGGCACTTATGATTGGTGCTATTGGAGGTCTGATAGGTGTTATATTCTCCTATCTCATTTCGTTCTTAATCAATAAATTTGGTCCACAAATCGCAGGGGAGTTGGCATCTATGATGGGTGGGGGGAGCTATATTTCCCTTATTCCATTATGGCTATCAGCTGCGGCACTTGTGTTCTCAACCTGTATTGGTCTAGTCTCAGGGTATTTCCCAGCAAGACGTGCCATGAAGCTTTCTGCACTGAGTGCAATCAAAACAGAATAAGAGATTCATCAAACTCCCATAGCCGAGACTGTCGGTATATGGGAGTTTTTGGCTTGGAAAAGATGTGGGAAATATGATAAAATGGGAAACATCTCTAGAAGTAGAGGAGGACTTGATTTGGCAGAATATAGCTACATAGCAAAAGACAACAATAATGAGACTACCAAAGGTCATATTGTTGCAAAAGATAAAAAAGAATTTTATGAAGGTTTAAGTCGTAAGGGGCTTTATTGCACATCCTATACTATAAAAAATGAAAAGGTTAAAATATATGAAAAACCGGTACAACTAAAGGATTTGGTGATTATGTGTCGGCAGTTTGGAACCATGTTAGACTCTGGCGTATCTGTTGTGAAAGCCATCGATATTCTTTATGAACAGGCCGATAAACCCTACCTTAAAACACTTTTTTTTGAAATTTATGAAGATGTCCAAAAAGGAAATACTATTTCCTCGGCAATGAAAAAACATGAAGGGGCTTTTCCTAATTTGTTTATTAGTATGATTGAGAGTGGTGAGGCCAGTGGAACATTAGACCTTGCTATGATGAAACTTGGAACGCACTATGAAAAAGAAAATATACTCCGTAATAAGACACGTACAGCAATGATTTATCCTACCATTTTGGCATGTGTTGCCAGTGTAGTAATTTTGATCCTCATGTTATTTGTAGTGCCTAACTTTTTTGAGCTCTTTACAGATGATTTGGCGCAGCTTCCATGGAATACAAGGCTTTTGATTCAGATGAGTCAAGCACTCATAACCCATTGGATTCCTATTCTGATAGGTGTTTTGATAAGTATTGTAGGTGGCATCATACTTCTTAAGAATAGTAAAGTAAGAGAGAATTTCGATAGTTTTAAACTAGATATTCCTATTATAGGGAAGCTCTATCAGACCATTTTGAGTGCTAGGTTTGCTCAAACTATGGCAACTTTGTATCTAAGTGGGATTTCCCTGATTGAGGCACTTACTATTACACAAAAAGTATTGGGAAATAAGGCAATGGATAATGGGTTTGAAGCGGCCAAAGAAAATATTATTAGGGGGATGAGTTTGTCTGAAGCCATTCAAGAAATGGACTTTTTCCCACCTATGTTATCACAAATGATTTATATTGGTGAGGAGTCAGGAAGCCTCGATCAAGTACTAGAGAAGACTTCTAAGTTTTATGAAGAAGAGGCAGAGACGGCGATTCAAAAGATGGTATCACTACTAGAGCCAACAATGATCGTTATTTTAGGTATTATTGTAGGGTTTATTATCGCATCAGTATTACCACCTATTTATGATATGTTTCAGAATATAGGTTAGGGGTAGAAAAGAGGACAACATGTTATTAACAATTGATATAGGAAGTAAATATATTCATTTAGTAGAAGGCGAATATAAAAATAAGAAGTTACATATTAAAAGAGAAATCAAAGCACTCACACCAGCAGAGTGTATCAGTGAAGGTCAAATAACTGATTTTTCAAGGCTCAAAATAGCGCTCAAAGAGATTTTGAAAGAGCATGGGATTAAGACACAAAAAGTGAGTCTAACAATAGAGGCGGAGCAGCTTATTGAGCGGGAGGTTATTATTCCGAGGGTCAAGGAAAAGGAGATTTATACAGTACTAGAAGGTCAGCTTGTTCAAATGATAGGCATAGAAGAGCCCTATATTATCACCTATACAGACGTTACAATCCTAGACGAAAAGATGCAGAAAGTTCATTTTGCAGCATTGCCTCAAACAATGATAGCAGATTATAAAAGGCTTTTAGAAGAACTCAAAATGAAGCCTGTGGGTATTCAGATGCACCAAACGGCCATTGGCAATTTTGTTAAGGAGACACTTACTATTGAGAAGGGGCAAGCTATTGTTGCGGATATAGGGAACCGTTATCTTAATCTGCATCTTATACAGAATGGAGAGCGGACGTTTAGTCAGACTAAGAGGATTAATACAGATCAGTGTGAACGGACACTTTTATCTGTAAGGCGTATTCAAGAGGAAAACAAAGATTTCTATGACTTGAATCTGAGTCAGGAGGCTTTAGAAGAAGATATTATTTTAGATACGACAATGAGACCTTATTTGACTCAAATTGTACAGGAGATCATTCGCATGATGCAGTATCAGCTGACCATAGACCAGACGAAATCCGTGCAAGAAATTTATTTATGTGGAGGGATGAGTCAATTAAAAGGTTTGCAGTGTTATATTGAAGAATACATAGGGCTTCCAGTAAAAACAGTTGAGAAGCATCCATTATCTTGCAATGCAATAGGTGCATTGTGGATTACTCAGGATTTCTTGAGACGGTATCAACAAGTTGAAAAAGAGCGTAGAACACTTTCAAAACGTACAGTGGGGCGACTTGTAGTGCTAGGACTATTAATGCTAGGGATTATGAGTAGTATGCTTATGTTGGTGGGGCTCAAAACTACTGCATTGGCACAAAGCCAACAGATTGAAAACTTTTTGGCTTCCCCAGATATCAGAGAAAAGCTAGAGATAGCAGCAATCAAAGAGAACCGATTGACGCAGATGAGAAGCTATACAAAAGCTGTTCATGAGGCAACGCAGGCTATTGAATCCATGTTACCTATGACAAAAGAGGTGTGGATGGACCTTAATAGCCGGATGCCCAATGCTGTGAAGATTAATAAGGTGAGTTATCAAAAAGGAGAATTAATCCTTACTTGTGAAGCTATCACAAAAGATGATATTAACTTATTGGTAAGGGCACTAAGATTAGCAGAGTGGGTTCATGATGTGACCTATAGTGGCTATGTCAAAACAGAAGTGGCCTATCAGTTCCAACTTGCTATTGCTATAGCACAAGGAGGTGAGTCAAAATGAAATTAACCCAAAGAGAACAGGGCTTACTTTTTGTATTGGCTCTAGTGACATTAGGTGTAGGTGGTATTTATTTTGGTGTGATGCCTATGCTAGAGAAGTATGAACAGGCCAAGGTGATTCTAGAAGAGAATATCCAAAAACAGATGGAAGCCCAAATATTATTAGATAAAGCAGTAGGAATTGATCAAAAGATAGAACAAGCAAAACAGGAGGCCCAAGTAGCAAGTCGCTCTTTTTTGAAGCCTTTAAAGCCAGAGGCTATTGATGATTGGATACATGAATTGGCCCAAAACGCAGGTGTACATATTATCAAAAATACGATGAGTGAGCCTTTTGTAAAAGAACCGGAGTTTTATAGACCGGAAGAGACGCTTTTGAATTACCCTATAAAACAATATTTTGAGAAGGCCTATGATTTAGAAATGCAAGTGGAGCAAAAGGCCAAAACCCAAGTAACCAAGGAGTCTAGGGTAAGTCAGGTGAGTATACAACTAGGCGTCAAAGGTACGGATCATCAAATCATAGGGTTTATAGATGCACTTACTCAGAGTGGGTTTCATGTGAGGGTAGAGCAGTTTGGATTAGGGCAAGAGCAGTCACAGATTCATATCACGCTGTATATGATTGAGCAAGAAGAGGGGCAAGAGTGATGAGAGAGCCAAAAGGATTTACACTACTTGAGCTGATAGTGAGTTTGGCTATTGTGACAATGGTTGCAGCGATGTTGGTTGGAATGATGGGAATAGGTGGCAAAGTGGGCTATAAGGCATACCGTAGTACTGAGTCAAGTATGCGTGCAGCAAGACAGTTGAATGAGGAGCGTGATACACTTCGTAACGCATATTCATTTTCTATGACTTTTAAGGGGATTAATGAGGTGTTTGAGATTCGTCAAGAGGGTGAAATCTTAACTTATCAAGAAGGAGAGGTAACCTATGTTAAATTTAAACCCTTTTTCTAGGAGGGGACCTCAATGCAAGGGGCTTTCTTTGGTAGAGGTACTGGTGGTTGTAGCATTGATAGGGATGATGTCACTGCTTATATTGCAAATGATGGGAGCTGGTGGAGGGGTGGTTGCAACACATCAAAAACAGATGGACCGTAGTAGTAATGCCTTGGTATTGGAGCAGGTCATCAAAGAGCGACTAGGGTTTGCGGGGGAAGCCAAAATAATAGGGAAGAGAGAGTACCCCTTAGAACAACAAGTGTTTTTTGAGGATTTGCAAGATTTGCGTGTAGGGGAAGAGGCGTTAGTCCATTATTACATAGCCAAAGAGAATGAACTTATTTATGCAATGTATGAGACGAATGGGCAATTAGTAGAGTGCCATACATTAGCAATGCCTTATCCAATAAGGGTTCAATTTAAACAAGTTAAGGGATATCCGTATTTAATAGAAGTAGATGTTTTTTTGGAGGAGGAGGAAGTCTTTACAACACAGGTGGAATTGATGAATTTTTTAGCCAACCAAACCATAAAGGGGAATACGGAAGGACAATCTATACTATGGATAACCAAAAAATAAGAAAGGGAATGGCAATAGTGAGAAATCCTAAAAAGGGTAATATACTGATGATTACGGTAATTTTATTTGCTGTCACAATGATTTTGGGGACAGGGCTTTTGACAAAAGCAATCTCCACTCAAAATATAAGTAGAGATCAGGTGGTGAGGCAACAAGGGTATTATGTTGCTAAGTCAGCACTAGATGTGTGTAAAGCCGCGATAGAACAAAAAGATTCTCAGATGATAGGTCTACTAAAGCAAGTTTTAGAAGAGCAGCCGACTATACAAACCGATTGGGAACAATTTGAACAGACAGCCTATGAGTATCAAGTGACTATTTCTAGGAGTAACAGTGAGCCAAATGAGCTGATGTTAGAAGCTATATCGAGATGTGACGGGGTCATCATAGAGCGCTTACAAGGGGTTGTCTCCAAAAAGGGAGGGCTGCAGCAAGAAGGCTATACCAAAGAGGAGCTGTTACAACAAATCATGCCACTTGTGCCTGCTGAGGGGAGTTGGGATGGTACAGTACTCAAAATTAACCATGATGTCAATGAGGATATCGTGACTGATGCTGCTGTTGAAGTGATGGGAAAAGTCAATGCTAATATCACTGCACAAGGAAATATAAAAATTAGTGGAATTGTTAATGGAAATATTGTATCAGGTGGAAATGTGGTAATAAATGATGGTGGAAATTATAGCGGCAGGGGCAAAGGAACGGTTCGGGCTGCTGGTGCAATCAAAATAGCGGAGCTTTTTGAGGGAAGTGTCGTATCAGGTGATTCGATAGAATTTTCAAGACATGCTTCATCGGGTGATAGTGGCTATATTTATAGTGTGAATCATGTCATTACGAGAGAAAATCTTGAAGGGAATATCAAAGCTGCTGGTGGGATTTTGGTTAATGGAAAATTCATTGGAGAGAGTTATAGCCATGAAGGGACCAAAGTAACCCAAGGAGATACAAGAGGTAGACATGGAAGTAATGGACATATTTCGCTAGATAATAGCTTATGGGGTAATCTGTATTCAAAAAGGAGTATAGCTATTGAAGGTAAGATTCACCCTTTAGAGGGTAATGCTGAGGCATCGGGTATCTGTGCAGGAGAGGATGTGATCTTATCGGTATCCAATCAGGCTAATATTTGTGTAGGCGGCGTATTAACTGTCAAAGATACATTCCGTGGTTTTGTATGTGGCGGATTAAATTTCCCTGGCTGGATTCCTCTTCCAGAACAGTGTCTAGAACCCATATTGCCAGGGGGAGACAGGCATCATCATGCCTGGTGTTATGGGAGCGGCGGACAAGAGGAACAATTTGTATTTGAAAAATATCAGTAAAGGAGGTGGAAACTTTGAAAAGACATTTAAAAATCGGTGATTTATTAGTGGAAGAAAACAAAATTACACAAGACCAATTGTTAGTAGCTCTCGGGCTTCAAAAGGGAGAAAAGAGTGGGCAAAAATTAGGTGATATTTTGGTTGGAGAGGGCTATCTTACAGAAAGGCAATTGATGGAGGTATTGGCTAAGAGACTAAAACTAGAGTTTCGTGATTTGAGTAATCAAACGATTGATACAGCTACTGTGAATTTACTCGACGAAAGTATTGCCAAACAATATGGGTTGGTGCCTATTGATAGAGAGGGACAAACATTGACTATAGCTATGAGTGACCCTATGAATCTATTGGCCATAGAGGATGTGCGTGTTGCCACCAAAATGAATATTATTTCGGTGATCTCTACACCGACAGAGATTAGGAGTATCATCGAGAGATGCTATAGTGGGCAGCAGGCACTCAGTGCAGCCCAACAACTAGAGCGTGAGTATCAAGAGTCTGAGATGATGTCACTAGAAGAGCTCACATCAGAGAATGTAGAAAATGCGCCCGTGGTTAAGATGGTCAACTCTATTTTACTGCAAGGGATTAAGCTTGGCGCAAGTGATATTCATATCGAGGCCAATCAAGATGAAACCAGAGTAAGAATGAGGATTGATGGGCAGCTACAAGAACAAATTAAGCTAGGTATTAGAACCCATGAGGCACTCATCACGAGGCTCAAAATCATGGGGAATATGAATATTGCTGAGAAGCGTATCCCGCAAGATGGTCGTTGTGAAGTGGTCATTGATGGTCAAAAAGTAGATATGCGTCTTGCATCGATTCCTGGGATTGATGGTGAAAAAATGGTGCTCCGTATATTAGGCACTCAACATACTCAAATAAGGGGCAAAGAACAGCTTGGGCTTACCCCACACAATATGACGTTGTTTGATAAAATGATAGAGAGTCCAAATGGGATTATATTAGTAACAGGCCCAACTGGAAGTGGGAAATCCACCACGCTTTATGCAGTCCTCAAGGCGCTTAATGGGGTAGAAGATAATATCATTACATTGGAAGACCCTGTAGAAAAACGCATTAAAGGTGTGACACAAGTTCAGATTAATCCAAAGGCAGGACTTACTTTTGCCAGTGGCTTAAGAGCCATATTAAGACAAGACCCTAATATTATTATGGTAGGAGAAATTAGGGATAAAGAGACAGCTCAGATTGCTATACGTGCAGCTATTACAGGGCATTTGGTGTTTTCAACACTTCATACCAATGATGCTGTGACGACAGTGATGCGATTAATGGATATGGGTGTAGAGCCATACCTTGTAGCATCGGCCTTAGTGGGTGTGGTTGCCCAGAGGTTGGTGAGGGTGTGCTGTGACAAATGCAAACATGCGTATAGCCCTTCTATCAAAGAACGGCAATTAATAACCATTGATGACCAAACATTATTGTACAAAGGGCGTGGCTGTCAACATTGTAACTTCACAGGCTACAAGGGAAGGGCAGCCATCCATGAGATTATAACAGTGGGACAAGAAATGAAAGACTTGATTGCTAGTGGTGCGACAACAGAACAACTGCGTGTGTACTGTCAAAATAAAGAGGTGAAATTTTTGGAAAGCCATATGAGAGCACTTGTGCTAGCTGGAGAGACCACAAGTGAAGAATATGCTAAAGTAACATATCGTATAGACTAGAAGGGGAATAGCATGACTATTGAAGGATTATTACATGAGGCAATGGAGATGGGGTGTTCAGATCTTCATCTGACAGTAGGATTGCCACCTATGGGCAGATTAAATGGTGGGATTAGAAGGTTAGGAGAATATGAGCTGCTCACACGAGATACCATACAAACACTGGTTTATAGTATGCTGACAAAGGAGCGGATCGAGCAGTTACAGTGTAAAGGAGATGTGGATTTCTCTTTTGCGCTGGAAGGAATAGGGCGATTTAGAGTGAATGCATTTAAACAACGTGGAAGCTGTGGAGCGGTGATTAGACTACTTGTAGGTGGGATTAGATCATTGGTAGAGCTAGGTATGCCGCAAATTATAGGAGAATTAGCGCTCAAGCCAAGAGGGTTAGTGCTGGTGACAGGACCTACAGGCAGTGGCAAGTCCACAACATTAGCGGCTATGATTGACTATATTAATAAAACAAGACGGGCCCATGTGATGACGATAGAGGATCCTATAGAATATGTTTATCGTCATGGAAGTAGTATTATTAATCAACGGGAAGTTGGTGAAGATGTAGAGAGTTTTTCACGGGCACTTAGGGCTGCATTAAGAGAGGATCCAGATGTAATTTTGGTAGGAGAAATGCGTGATTTAGAGACGATACAGGCAGCTATTACAGCAGCAGAGACAGGACACCTTGTTTTATCCACACTTCATACCAAAGGGGCTGTGAGTACGGTGGATCGTATGATAGATATTTTTCCGGCTAGTCAACAAAGACAAGTCCGTGTGCAACTCGCCAATGTACTAGAAGGCATTGTCACCCAAAATTTGATCCCTAGAATAGATGGGAATGGACGTGTTGTAGGCATGGAAATATTAACCATGAATGATGCAGTACGCAATCTGATCAGAGAAGAAAAAGTCCATCAAATTCAATCTGTCATGCAAACACATATCAAACAAGGGATGCAGCCTATGGATTATCATTTGGCACAGCTTGTCAGACAGCAGATCATTAGTTTGACAGAGGCTATGAATCAGGCCATGGATACGGAAAGCCTCAAAAGGTATTTAAATTATTAGACAAATCGTGTATAATGGAAGATCTAACACTATACATAAGTGAACTTATAGGAGGACTAGAAAATGACAAAAGGTTTAACTCAAACAAAATCTAAAAAACTCAAAAAAGGATTCACCCTCATTGAATTAATCGTTGTAATCGCAATTATTGGTGTATTAGCAACAATGCTTGTACCATCGATGCTTGGGTACGTGAATCAATCAAAAGTAGCAAAAAATGATGCCAATGCAAGAACAATCTATACAGCGGCTCAAGCAGCATATACAACCATTGAAAATGCTGAATTTGCACAAGATAATATTCAGTTTCCACAAACAACAAGAGCAGAAGGCGATACAAGTGATGTGACTGCATTTGTAGCTAAAGTTCAAGAATTAGTGGGGACTTTACCAGGTTCATATGCAATCGATGTAGCAGCGGGGCAAGGTGTTACAAAAGTTGTATACTCGACAACAGCAGGTGCAACAACAACAGGTGATACAGTAAGTTCATCAACAATTGGTGTTTACCCAAAAGCTGAGTAATCTTAGATAAACGAAAAGGGGTGTGTTACGTAACATAAAATGGCTACGTAATACACCCCTTTTTATTTATTAATAAGTTCAGAAATATTCTTGATTAGAATAGATAGTGTGCCATCAGGGTTATTGATAAATTCGATGGCCTGAGGGTCAGAGAGCATTTGTGTAGGGAGTTTGAGCTCAATACCTGTATTGGTCTTAAGTTTGTGAGAAGTGTATTTTTTGCCAACAGCCTCGGGTTTTGGCAGTTCAATCACATCGTCAACGAGACCAACAGCCTCTAGTTTTTGTTTGCAAGAGGAGGAGATTTCTTCGAAGTCTCCAAAAGTCTCTTCTAAAACTTTGTCAATCATGATGGTACTTGTAGTAGCAATGCTTTCAGCCAAATTGTTTTTTGCAAAAGAAATGCCTTCTACCTTGTTTTCGAAGTTTTCTACGATAGCATCTGTGACCACTTGTTCAATAACCTTGATTTTTTCTTTGACCGTAAGAGAAGATGAGCAGTCTAAAAGAAGATTCATATACTTTTCTTTGGATTGGTCAAGTAGAGTGACTTCAAGTGTATCTACATTGATGAGGGCGGCCTCTTGGATTTTGGAGGAGCCTGGGAAGATGCTCTTGTGTTTGATAATGCTATGGACAGGACCCGAAACCGCGTCCGTCTCTGTATAGTGGGTAAACTCTTCTTTGTAGTTGAGCTTTAAGAGGGCAATATAAGGGATGCCATCTTTTTGGAGCTGACTGACAATAAGGTCACCACTAGGAATCGTAGAGTAGTTCAGCATATAATTATAAAATTTACGTGCCAGATGGTTAGAGAAGTCTAGGAAGTCCATAGTATCCGTCGTAAAAATATGGAGAATGTCAGAATCGTGGTTAAAAACAACTTTAGAGGTTGCGTGGTCTTCAAATAGTCTGGTAATGGATTTTGTAAGGAAACTTTCAGTTTCATCATCTAAAGGGGTCATGCCTCCAGATAGAACAGGCATTTCCAGACTCAAATCTAACATGTGTACGATTGTATTTTGAAATAAAATACTCATGATGATGCCCCTCTTTCATAAAAATAATAGAGTTAGTCCTAAGACCAACTCTATTATTATGTAGGACAAGTTTATAAAAGTAAAGCCTAAACATGTTTTTTGTAAAATTGATTATAAGCAATGCCTAGACCGAGTAGAGCCCAGAACAGAGGTGTTACAGATAAGGTGGTATCATTAAAGAAGCTAGCCCCAAGGTATCCGATGATAGACAGGAGCAGTGCAATACCCAAAGTATCAAGGGCGGTATACTTTGACTTGAAGCCATAAAGCCTAAAACTATGAAGGATATAAGTCAGCATAATGCCCATGAAAGATAGTAATGCAAGGAGGCCTTGATTCGTCCAAATCTGTAGGTAAGTATTGTGAGGTTTATCCACACACATAAAACCATTGGAATAAGTCTTGAATTTGGCCCAGAAGTCATTTTGTGGGAACTCTAGCATAAAAGTATCAGGTCCGTTACCTACGAGAAGTGTCTCCTTGAGCATTGGGAAAGTACGAGACCAGATGTACCCACGTCCAGAACCAATACGTTCTTTGTCCGTAAAGCCAATAGATGGGGCAACTTCAATTGTGATAGGCATGAAGTCCCAGTGATTTGTCGGTGTCACATTGCCACTAGCGTCTATGATGAATCCGCACACACCTATTGCATCAATTCCAAAGCGTAAGTAAGTCTTGCCTTCTTGTTGCTGCATCTCAAATAGATAGGACTCAAAAGGTGCATCCTTGAGAATGAAGGTGATTTGGTCTTGGCTGCTAAAGTCAACAGGTGTACCCTTCGCTGTCATAAACGTCAGCCCACCTTTTTCTAGATGAACAATAAGAGAATCCCCACTCTCTGTATGGAGTGTGATGGTGTTGGTGTCGAAATCAAACCCATTAGGTGGGCTGGTGCTGTTGCTAGAGGTATTGCTTAGTGATTGTGTAGGTTGTGGTGTTAAGCCAAGCAGAACGCCTGCATCAGTTATGAGACGAGTGAGCTGACCCGATAAGCCCAAAAAGACTAGGGTGATGATGAGCACAAGGCTGCAGGCTGTTCCGGTAATCCAGGCGGCTAGGCGA
The DNA here is from genome assembly GCA_051647765.1 of Cellulosilyticaceae bacterium. Lineage (GTDB taxonomy): Bacteria > Bacillota > Clostridia > Lachnospirales > Cellulosilyticaceae > JBOFEH01. The sequence goes on from JBOFEH010000062.1 coordinate 105,641, forward strand.
TGTGTCTTAAACACTGTCTTGAGCCAAGCAAGTACTGTTGGAAACGCCTTAGAAAAAAGTATGATTCCAGCTACAAAACTCACGCAAACGCCAATCATACCCGCACGAGATGCAGAGGCAACAATCATAAAACAGGTACACAAGGTTAAGAGGCCGTAGAGTACACGTTGTTTGGTTTTGCGGCTAAGGAGCATCAAGGCTGCAAAGAACGGCATAGCTAAAGAAACCAAGCTACCAGTATAATTACGGTTACCGAGTGTGCCCTGCATAAAGCCTGGTTGGGTGGTTAAGAACCAAGGTTCTTTGCCATCAGCAGAGTAGTAGGTCTGCGCAAAATCCCCAGGAGCAACAAGTTCTCTAATCCCTATCCAGTGAAGTGGGTCATACCCTATGTATTGGAAGAAACCGATGAAGGTTTGTAGGGCCACTAAAATCCCAAAACAAACAATCGCCCACTTAAAGTACTTAGGTTGATCTATGAGAATCATGGTATAGAACATGACCATAATATAGCAAATAATAACCCCTAAGCCCTCAAAACGTGTGACACCCCCTACAATGGCACAGTTTTCAAATGTAGCTAAGTAAGCAGACAGTGTAGTCATCAAAATAAAGATAATCCCACAACTATAATATACATTAAATGGATGGCTGCGGTCGATTTGGACTTTGCGCCCAATGCACAGTACAGTGATAAGCATCCAGACTGTAATCCCTATAAAAACAAGGCTTTTGTAATAGAAAAACCAGTCTTTATGGATGGTGGTAAGCATGGCTGCGGACGACTCTGCATCAAGCCTAAATGTAGTGAGATGCACAATGAACGGCAAAATTAAAAATAAAGCCCCCAGTGGCAAAAAGCGCCAAGGTATTTTTTTGAAAATAGATAGCATACAAATTCCCCCTAAAAGTTATACTCTGATTATTCTAACATATCTAGAAGGGGATATAAATAAAAACAAAGCAAAGCATGACCTACAGGAACATGCTTTGCTAAAAAAATAGTTGATTAAGGATTAAGTTCTCCTATTTTGGTAACCGCTACATAGATTTTGGAAATTTGGTACCAAGTGTTACGGCCAATGATGCCGTCCTGTGGAAGGTGGAAAATCTTTTGGAATGTCTTGACGGCTTCTTCTGTGGCAGCATCGAAGTTGCCATCACTTTTGACTTTTGGAATGAGTGGGTAGTTTTGGGCGATGCGGTTAAGTTGTTCTTGAATTTTGCGAACATTAGGACCACTATCACCTAGCTTCAGTGGGGTACCTGGGAAGGATTCGGGAACGCCTTGCACCTCAGGTGCAGATGGGAATAACAAATTCTCGCCGTAGTAGTACCGTAGGATTTCTTCCGCATTTTTGCCTTGGTCGCCAAAGGACTTGCTCCCCCATTGGCTCATCCAGTTAGGACAAGAGGATTTGGCACCGTCACAGTACTGGGTAAGGAGTGGTTGCTCCACACCAGGGCGTTTGACAAAAGTATCAAAGTATTGGTCCACTACTTCATTGATGGTATCAAAAATATCTCGGCCATAGAAAAAGGCATGGTCAAAAGCAGTAGAATTGGTGATGGTAAAGCTCTTACCTTGGTTACGGTACCATTCTGTAAACACACGGTTGAGGGTAAAGGAGATAATCGCAATAACATTGGCGAGGATGGTCTGGGTTGGCCAGGTAGGATAAACTTCTGAGGAAGCTACGTTTTTGATATAGTCCTTAAACCGCACTGTATAGTTAGGGGCACTATTATCGGTAGGTAAGCCGCCATGAACCACTACAAATTCGGGTACAACCACAGAGTCTAGGGTGATAAAGCCTTTTGCAGAAGTATCTTTGACTTCAGATTCAGGTATTTTGGGAGGGAAGTTGCCGTAAAGTGTAGGGGGACCGATCATAATGATACGGATGGTTTCCCGTAAGTCTCGCCTCACCGAACGTGCTAATGGTGGGAGGTAGATGGGTAAGATAGAACGGATATCTGTAAAAATTTGATTGCCATCTACTTGGGTAGGTACAAAATCAGGTGAAACAGCTTCTACTGCATAGGTTGAAAAAGGCGTACGATTGGGGTTGGGTTCCAGGCTGAGTTCTACAGGCGGTGCAGGGAGTTCGATAGGGACTGTTTGGCCTACGGCGTTGCTCGTCAGTTCTGCAATCGTACGAAATTCCCCAGAGGGAAGTCTCTCTTTGATGCGTACAGGAATATTAGCAAGGGGAGTCAGATTGCCAAGAGAAGGATCAGTGGTGAGGTCGACGATGAGTGAGCCAAAAGTTTGTCTAGACATAGAAGGTGGATAAAAGTGAGTGGACATGATTTTGCTCCTTTCATTAGGGCAAGAGTTCGCCTATTTTGGTGACAGCGACATAGATTTGAGAAATTTTGTACCAAGTATCTTTGCCAACGATACCATCTTGTGGAAGGTGGAAGATTTTTTGGAAGGTCTTGACTGCTTCTTGAGTAGCTTCGTCAAAATTCCCTGAGGTTTTGATTTTTGGAATCAGTGGATAGTTGTTAGAAATGCGGTTGAGTTGTTCTTGGATTTTGCGAACATTGGCACCAGAATCACCTAACTTGAGAGGTTTGCCTGGATAAGACTGAGGTGTACCTTGTATTTCAGGTGCTTCAGGAAAGTTAAGGTCTTCTCCGTAGTAATAGCGAAGGATTTCATCAGCGTTCTTACCATCATCCCCCATTTTTTTGCTTCCCCACTGGGTCATCCAGTTAGGACAGGAAGATTTGGCACCATCACAGTATTGGGTAAGTAGAGGTTGTTCAACGCCTGGACGTTTGACATACACATTAAAGTATTCATCTACCACTTGGGAGATTGTATCAAAAATATCCCGGCCATAAAAGAAAGCATGGTCAAAGGCGGTGGAGTTGGTAATGGTGAAGCTCTTACCTTGATTACGGTACCACTCTGTATACACACGATTGAGTGTAAAAGAGACGATAGCGATGACATTGGCTAGTATGGTCTGGGTAGGCCAAGTGGGATAAATTTCGGAGGAAGCCACGTTTTTGATATAGTCCTTGAAGGCTACAGTATAGTTTGGGGCACTAGCATTAGTAGGGGTACCCGCATGGACAATGACAAATTCAGGGACAACTACGCTGTCTAGGGTCACAAAGCCTTTTGCAGAAGTATCTTTGACTTCTGTTTCAGGTATTTTTGGGGGGTAGCTGCCCCAAAGTGTGGACGCGCCAATATCAATTTCGGTAGCTTCTTCTCTAAGGTGTGTGCGAAGGGATGTACGTGTTGGTACCAGATAGACCGGTAGGATGGAACGAATATTAGAAAAAATCTGGGTGGCATTGATAACTGTTGGAATATAGTCTGAGGAGAGCACTTCTACAGTATATGTAGAATAAGGACGTACCTTAGATTGTGGCTCAGCAGTGAGCTCGTCAGGGGGGGCAAAAAGTTCAAGTGGGGAGGTTTGCCCCACTGCGTTTGTCACCAGTTCGGCAATGGTTTTTGTGGTGCCGTT